>CAMWYI010000005.1 GCA_947178455.1 uncultured Alistipes sp.
TCGCGGTGTTGGAAACGGATAGCGGCCGAGTCGAAAAGACCCGGCCGCTTTCGATACGCCCCTGCGGGAAGCGTCACAATGCCTCGCGCAACAGCGTCGCTTCGGGCTCCTCGTGAGGCTGTTTGTCGGAGAGGGTGCCGAGGTGCGAATTGCGGTAAGCCGCAGGCGTCATGCGGAACTCCTTTTTGAAAAGTTTGATGAAATGCGATGTGTTGGGGAACGTACACTCGTTGCCGATTTCGGAAATCGACTTCGAGGTCGAAATCAACAACAACCGCGAGTGCATCAACCGCTGGTGGATGAACCACCGGTGCGGCGGCATGTGGAAGTGCCGGTAAAACTCTTTCTTGAACGACGTGAGCGAACGGTTCGACCGCTGGGCCAGCGCCTCGATGGCCACGTCGCGGAAAATGTGGTCGTAGACGATTTGCTCGAAATTCTCTTTGGCCGCGTCGGCGTTGTTCAACACCTTGCTTTTCAGGCAGCAGTCCTCGTGCGACACGAGCAGGTAGATGAGTTCGGTCATCTTGATGTTCTCGGCCGTTTCGTCGTGGCGGAACTCCTCGTCGCGCAGGTAGTTGTTGGTGTTGACGAAGAAACTCCGCAGCGAACTCCAACCCGGCATGGCGACGTGCGAATGACCGTTGCAACGTTCGCACAAGTGCTCGTTGGAGATGCTCAACCCGTAGGTGATGTTCAGGTGGAGCAGAATGCGCTGCAAGTCGGCCGGCGTGTAGTAGAACAGAATCTGCTCGAACGGCTGGCTGCCGTCGGGCACGTACTCGACGTAATGCCGTCCGATGCCCATGTAGAAGACCTCGCCCCGATTGAGCACCTGACGTTTGTCGCCGTCGTAGATGTACATCGTGCCGCGCAGGACGTAACCGATGGCGTAACGCGACGATGTTTGGGACTGGATGCCGTTGTGGGTCGGCTCGACGTACTTCACGATCATGGGCTGCTGGGCCTCGACCGTAGGATTCAAGATGTTTTTCATAGCACTATAACTGAATTGAATAAAAAATTTCGCGAATCGTTTTCGGCATCGAAATTACAATAATTTATTTAGTTTTACAATTAATTATTGTATTTCGGGGCGCAAAAAAAAGGAAAATGCCCGAATGGGACATCTTCCGGTTGTTTTCCGTCAGGCGAGCGGCAGGTGGGGGAGCATGAGCGTGGCCGCCAGCAGGGACAAGTAAATGAGGGTAGCGAATGTAGAAAACATCCGCACGAATAGGAACGGCAGCAGCACGGCCGACGGCACGGCCATCCAAGCGGTATCGGTGGTCGTGGCGGCGGGCCCGCACAGCGCGGCCATGCAAAACACCATGACACCTATATTATATGCCAGCAGATAGCGGGCGCGGGTGCCCACCGAGTAAAAATGCGCGGCAATCGACCCGATGCCCCAAATGTTGAGTCCCATGAAGACGCCGGCACTCCACAACCATATTTCGTCGGCCGAAAGGAACGACAGGAAGACGATGCCGCCCAAAAATTCGTTGCGTACGGCGACAAGCGGTGCGACGAACGAGCCGCCCATTGCCCAGTTGGCATAGCACAGCACGGCCGGAGCGAGGAGCAGCCCCGCCAATGCGACGACCGATTCGCGCAGCGTGCGCTGGAACACCAGAATGCTGAACGGCAGGAGCACCAGCAGCGGCAGGGCGACGGGCCGGATAAGTACCAACAGCCCCAAACAGAACGAGGCGCGGAACATGGCGTCGAAGCTGTACCCGTTGCGGAATGCGGCGCAGTACAGGCGCATGCTCGAAGCGAGCAGCAGGGCGGTGACGAAGAGCATCAGCGACACCTCGCTGTCGGCCAACGCGCAGGAGAAGATGCCGAAAAGCGGAATGGTCAAACAACTGCTGACGCCGTAGAGGTTAGTGTGGACGGAAATGCGGCCGATGGACATGCCCGCGAACAGCGCTGCGAACAAAGTCGCCCACCGTGCCCACCCGGGAAAAGCGTGCTGGAATTGGAGCAGCATCTCGCCGGGCATCGACATCGCCATGCCCGACCCGATCATATCGGCCACGCGCGCCACCGGCTCGTCGGTCGCAGCGTCGGGGGCGGGCATGCCCCACAAGGAGACGGCAGTGACCAATGTCAGCGTCAGAAAAGCCGGAACGAACGGCTGGCGGGCGATTTGTAACTTCATCGAATAACGGTCTGTTGTGCAAAAATACGAATAAGCGAGGGCAAACCCAAATTTATTTGGAGTTTGCCGAGCGGGAGTATTTAAGGCGAAGCCAAAAATACGGAAAAAAGCCGAAATGCCATTCAAAAAAGCGTTAACTTTGTCGGCCATGTTGGAACTGCAGTACCAATACGACCTGCCCGAAGCGGGGTGCGACGAAGCCGGACGGGGATGTCTGGCGGGGCCCGTGTTTGCGGCGGCGGTCGTGCTGCCGCCCGATTTCCACGACGACCGGCTGAACGACTCGAAGCAGATGACGGCCCGCAACCGCGACCGGCTGCGCGAGTTGATTGAACGCGAAGCGGTGGCATGGGCGGTCGAAGCGGTGTCGGCGTCGCGCATCGACGAAATCAACATCCTGAACGCCTCGTTCGAGGGGATGACGCTGGCGGTCGAACGGCTGGGGGTGCGGCCCGGATTTTTGGCTATCGACGGCAACCGGTTTTGGAGCCGGCTCGAAATTCCGCATCGGTGCATCGTCAAGGGCGACGGCCGGTATGCCGACATTGCGGCCGCGTCGGTGCTGGCGAAGACCCACCGCGACGAATACATGTGCCGCATTGCCGAAGAGTATCCGCAATACGGCTGGGCGACGAACAAAGGCTATCCCACGCGCGAACACCGGCTGGCGGTACGCAAATACGGCGTGACGCCTCACCACCGGCTGAGCTTCAACCACGAAATCGGCCAACTTTCTCTCTTCGAGTTTTAAGAAAAGGGCCGGAACCCGACGGAAAACCATTTCGGTCATTCGGTCCAAGGATTATTTATGCAATAATCCGAATAACACGAAAGGTCCAAGATGTTCTCCGCAGGCCCAGCCCGTACCAGTCAATAAAAAAGCGGGCAAATCATTCAACCCGGTTCCGAGGCCTTAGACTGCCCGCAATAGAAGATTGAAGAAATGCCCACGCCATAAAACAGCGCGAGCATCAACTCGAATCCTTCTATTGCCAAAAGTGTCTAAGTTTCGGAAGTCAGAAGAAAAGTCGATGCGCTTTCAATATGTTGCGACAAAGATACGAAAATCCGAATACAATACCAAATTCTATGGCGCTTTTTGTGCGGCTCTGTGAGCCGCGCGGGCCGAAAGTTGCGAATAAGCGAGGGCAGAGGTCGCTTGCGAACTATGCCGAGCGTGAGCAACTAAAAAGGCTTTTAAGCCTCCGCCAGCGGAGGCCCGCCACTTGCATGTCGTGCCGTCCGCAGTCTTCGCCCCGCAAAAACGGTCACGGCGCAGGAACCTTGCGAAATCGAATAACGGTCTATCGCGCCTAAAACCCTGTTCTTAACAGGGCGCTTCCGACCGTCGGAAACCAACTGACTATCAGTAGCGCTTAAAGCCCGCTTCTTAAGCGGGTAATTTCGTCGGGCCAGCGGGATTCGTCGGGCGTTTCGAGAATCAACGGAATGCCGCTGAACCGTGCATCGTGTGCGATGTAACGGAAACACTCCCAACCGATTTCACCGTCGCCCAACGGCGCGTGGCGGTCGATGCGGCTGCCCAAAGGCTTCATCGCGTCGTTGAGGTGCATACCCCGCAAGTATCGAATGCCGACGATTTCGTCCAACTGGGTGAACGTCCGGTTGCAAGCGGCGGTGGTGCGCAAGTCGTAACCGGCGGCGAAAGCGTGGCACGTGTCGATGCAGACGCCGACGCGCGATTGGTCGTCGACGCGGTCGATGATGTAACGCAGCTGCTCGAACCGGTAACCGAGGTTGGAACCCTGACCGGCCGTGTTCTCGATGACGGCCGTGACGCCGTGAGTCTGGGCCAAAGCGAGGTTGATGGACTCGGCGATGCGGTCGAGCGATTGCTCCTCGCTGATTTTTTGGAGGTGGCTGCCCGGGTGGAAGTTGAGCCGGTCGAGCCCCAACTGCTCGCAACGCCGCATCTCGTCGATGAACGCCTCGCGCGATTTGGCCAAACCGTCGGCTTCGGGATGACCGAGGTTGATGAGGTAGGAGTCGTGGGGCAAAATAGCGGCGGGAGCGAACCCTGCGTCTTGGCAAGCAGCCTTGAAAGCAGCGATTTCGCCGTCGGTCAAAGGCTTGGCCATCCACTGCCGCTGGTTCTTGGTGAAAAGCGCGAATCCCGTAGCGCCGAGCTCGCGGGCGCGGACGGGCGCGTTCTCCAAACCGCCCGAAATGCTGACATGTGCACCGATAAACATTGTTTTCATATTTTTTTAATGCGCCCGTTTAAGAAACGGGTTTTAGGCGCGGTAGACCGTTTCTGTGCTTTTGACGGTCATCTTCGCTTCCGGCTCTATATTATTTTAGACCGTGATAGCGCAGGAACGTTGCGAAGCTCGCCGACCGTCTATCGCGCTTAAAGCCGCTTTCTTAAAGCGGCTAAATTAGGGATTTTCGGGAATAATTTGTTAAATTTGCGCCGATATTTTTTCGTAAATTCGTGAATTGCAATAATGCCATGAAAAAATTGCTACTCTCTTTTGCGTTGTTGGGTGCGGCGATGCACGCGGAGGCTCAATTCTCCGTCGACCATGTCGAGGCGCACGTCGACGACGTGTCGTTCCGCGATACGCTCAAAACCAAAGAGTCGGTCGATGCCGAATACTTCAACTTGGCCCGCTACAAGGCCGAACGGGCCGCTATCCGCAAGGAACGCAACAATCTGGAAATAAGTGCCGGTGTGCAGGGCTCGCTGACGTCGTACAACGACCCTTGGATCAAGACGTCGGGCGGTGACAACGCCATTGCGCTGACGGCCGTGTTCGACCTCAAACATACGTTCAAGAAGAACAAGTTTTCGATCGACACGCGAGCGATTGCCAAATTCGGCTACAACCGCATGAAGGTCGAGAACAAGGCCGAAAACACGAGCGAAGGCGTGTGGTTCAAGAATCAGGACGAGTTCGAGATTTCGACCGCCCCGAAATTCAACATGTCCAAAAACTGGTCTTACGGTACGATTGCCAAGTTCCGCAGCCAGTTCGTGAACGGCTACAAATCGCGTACGGAGCAGAAAAAGGAGCACCGCAAGAGCAGCTTCATGACGCCGGGTTATCTGGATGTGTCGCTCGGTGTGACCTACACGTGTCCGAAACCCAAATGGCCGATTGTGGTCAACCTGTCGCCGATAGCGCTGAACGCCACGTTTGCCGAAAACGACCTCATTCGGCGCGATAATGGCTATGCCTACGGTATCGAAGACCCCGACAAAACGGCGAAATACGAGGGCGGTTCTTCGATTCAGGTCGATTTCGACCGCAAGTTCGGCAAGACGGAATTCCTGCGCTACCGCACGATGATTTACGCATTCTACGGCTGGATTTCGGACATCGGACTGTCGAACAAGTACAGCAACTACACCCGCTATCGGGAAGCCTATGCCCAATGGGAGGAGACGGGCAAGAACATCAAGGAGCAACCGCGTCTGCCGGTACACCCCATCGTGCGCTGGACGAACACCATCGACATCAAGGCGACGAAATACCTGACGACGCAAATCAACTTCGAGCTGTACTACAACCGTGCGCAACACGTCGATGTGATGACGAAAACGCTACTGAGCGTGGGGCTGACCTATACGTTCAAAAACAAGTAACCCGCTTAAAAAGCGGGCTATAAGCGCTACGGGCGGTCGTAGGGCTTCGGAATGTTAGGAAGCGCCCTGTTAGGAACAGGGTTTTAAGTGCAAAAGACGGCCGTCTGGCTTCGCAAGGTTTTTGCGCCGTGACTCTATTTTGCGGGACGGAGACTGCGAAGGACGCCAACGGCGGGCCTTCGCGGGCGAAGGGGCCCGCGCGGCTCGCAGCGCCGCAAAAATGTGAAATAGGGCAATGACAGCGACCACGACCGGTGGAAACGAACTGACCGGCGGTCGCGCTAATGAAAACGATGTATAAAAATTCAAAACGAACGATTCTTTTCCCGCTGATTCTGGCGGCGGGGGTGGTGCTCGGACTGGCGTTTGGACGCTACACGGGACGCAATTCGACCGTGTCGCAACTGCGCGGCCTGCTGCAACGCGTGCAGATGCCCGACAACAAACTGGTGCAAACCCTGTCGTTCATCGAAAATCTCTATGTCGACTCCATTTCGATGGATTCGCTGGCAGAACATGTCATCCCGTTGCTGGTCAAGGAACTCGACCCGCATTCGGTCTATGTTCCGGCGGACGAAATGGCCGAACTCAACGAACCGCTCGAAGGCGAATTCGACGGCATCGGCGTGGTGTTCAACATGGCGACCGATACGGTCATCGTGCTGAATGTCATTCCGCATGGGCCCAGCGACAAGGCGGGCATCAAGGCGGGCGACCGCATCATCGAAATCGACGACTCGCTGGTTGCCGGACAGAAAATCCCGCAGAATCGCATCGTGAAGCGACTGCGTGGGCCGCGCGGCACGAAAGTGCGGCTGGGGCTGGCGCGTCAGCATATCGACGGGCTGGTCGATGTCGAAGTGACGCGCGATGTCATCCCTATCAAGAGCATCGAGGCAGCGTTCCGCATTGCCGACGGCATCGGATACGTGAAACTGGGCCAGTTCGCCCGCACGTCGACGGCCGAGCTGATTCGGGCGATTGCCGCGCTTCGGGCCGAAGGGGTCACGAAGCTGATTTTCGACCTGCGGGGCAACGCGGGCGGCTACCTCGACCAAGCCATTTCGATAGCGAACGAGTTTCTGCACGAAGGGCAGCTGATAGTCTATACCGAAGACCGCGCCCGCAAGCAACTGCGCGAATATGCCGACGGCACGGGCTCGGCGCAGGACATGGAGTTGGCCGTACTGGTCGACGAGGGCAGTGCGTCGTCGAGCGAAATCCTCGCCGGAGCGTTGCAGGACAACGATCGCGGCACGATTGTGGGTCGCCGTTCGTTCGGCAAGGGGCTCGTGCAGCGGCAGATTCCGTACAGCGACGGCTCGGCCCTGCGGCTCACGATTGCGCGCTACTACACGCCGACAGGCCGCTCGATTCAGAAACCCTACACGATCGGCGACGAGGAAAACTATGCGGCGGACATGCTTCACCGCTACGAGAACAACGAATTTTTCTCGGCCGACAGCATCCGGTTCGCCGATTCGCTCAAACGGGTGACGCCGGGAGGCAAGGTGGTCTATGGCGGCGGAGGCATCATGCCCGATGTGTTCGTGCCGGCCGATACGACCGATGTGACGCGCTATTTCATCGAAGTGGTGGGGCGGAATATCCTGTACCGCTACACTATCGAGTATGCCGATCGGCATCGCGAAGCGCTGAATGCCGTGCAGACGCTCGATGAACTCGACCGGCTGCTGGACGGCGATAAGACGCTGGTGGAGGATTTCGTGCGCTATGCGGCGCGGCAAGGTGTGGCACCGCGCTGGCGCGAAATCGCGCGGTCGCGCAAACTCATCGAAGCGCAGCTGCGTGCCTACATCGGCCGCAACACGGCGCTGGAAGACAACGGATTTTATGCCAACATCTACCCGGTGGACGACGTAATCGTGCGGGCGATGGAGGTACTCAAAGCACAAAAACCATGATTAAGAAGTTGATCGGACTGCTGGCCGCAGCAGGAATCATTGCGGTGTTGGTAGCGACGGTGCTCTATCGCGACGAGTATCGGTCGATGGTATTCGAGGAGGGTACGTCGCTGCGCGATTTCATCGTCGGGGCGAAACCCGCTGCCGAACCTGCCGCTGCGCCGGAGTCGGACGCGGCGGAACCCGAAGCCGCCGAAGCGGAGTTCGAGGAGGCTGAAATGGAGTAAAGCGGTGAAAGAAAAAGAGTTGACTTATACCGAAGCGACAGCCGAAATCGAACGGATTTTGGCTCGGTTGCGCAGTGAGGAAATGGACGTGGACGACTTGGCCGCGCAGGTGGCGCGTGCGACGGAGTTGATTGCCCGTTGCAAGGAAAAACTCCTGAAAACCGAAGCCGAAGTCGCCCGGATTCTGGAAAAATGAAACGGCTCGTTCGATTCTGTCTGAATGCCGTGCCGCGTCCCGTGCTGCAACGTGCGGCGGGGTGGCTGGTGCCGCTGGCGGGCCTTTTCTACAAGGGGTGGAGCGCGAAAAGCCGTCGGGTCGAATGCCCCGTGTGCGGCGCACGCTACCGGCGGTTCATGCCCTACGGCTATGTCCGTGCGCGGGCCAATGCGCTGTGTCCGAACTGCCTTTCGCTGGAACGCCACCGGCTGCTGTGGCTCTATCTCATGCGCGAAACCGACCTGCTGGAACGCACGCCGCGCACGCTGCACATCGCGCCGGAAGTATGCCTGATGCGGCATCTGAAAGCGCATTTCGCCGACTGCCCGGACCGATACGTGACGGCCGATTTGGAGAGTCCGCTGGCCGACCTGCACTTCGATGTGCAGGAAATCCCGCTGGCGGACGGCTCGTTCGACGTGGTGATTTGCAACCACCTGCTGGAACACGTGGCCGATGACCGCAAGGCGATGCGCGAATTGCACCGCATCCTGCGGCCCGGAGGCTGGGGTGTACTGCTGTCGCCGGTGGAACTCGACCGTGACTGCACCTACGAGGATGACACGGTGACCGACCCTGCGGAGCGCACGCGGATATTCGGCCAATACGACCACCGCCGCATTTACGGACGCGACTATGCCGACCGGCTGCGCGAAGCGGGATTCGAGGTGGAGGAAATCGACTACACGGCCCGTCTCGGTGCGGAAGCCCGTGTGCACTATGCCCTGCCCGAAGACCGAATCTATGCGGTGCGGCGGCCCGGCCGTTCTTGACGGGGAATTATGAATTTTGGACGGAATAAGCTATATTTGCACTCCGAAAACAACTTACGAACTTTTAGATAAGCTATGGCAAAGGAACTGAAAGACCTGACCAAATCGGAAGACAACTACTCGCAGTGGTACAACGATTTGGTGGTGAAGGCGGGATTGGCCGAAAATTCGGCCGTACGCGGTTGCATGGTCATCAAACCCTACGGCTATGCCATTTGGGAGAAGATGCACGACGCGCTGGACAAGATGTTCAAGGAGACGGGACATCAGAATGCCTATTTCCCGCTGTTCATTCCGAAGTCGTTTTTCTCGAAAGAGGCCGACCACGTCGAGGGATTCGCCAAAGAGTGCGCCGTAGTGACCCATTACCGGCTGATGAACGACCCCGACGGCAACGGCGTGGTCGTAGACCCCGATGCCAAATTGGAAGAAGAATTAATCGTGCGCCCGACGTCGGAGACGATTATTTGGAGCACCTACAAAAACTGGATTCAGTCCTATCGCGACCTGCCGATTCTGTGCAACCAGTGGGCCAACGTCGTGCGCTGGGAGATGCGCACGCGGCTGTTCCTGCGCACGGCCGAATTCCTGTGGCAGGAGGGGCACACGGCCCATGCGACGCGTGAGGAGGCCGTAGCCGAAGCGATGAAGATGATTCACGTCTATCAGCGTTTTGCCGAAGAGTGGATGTCGCTGCCGGTCATGGTGGGCCACAAGTCGCCCAACGAACGCTTCGCCGGAGCCGAAGACACGCTGACGATCGAAGCGCTGATGCAGGACGGCAAAGCGCTGCAAAGCGGCACGTCGCACTTCTTGGGGCAGAATTTCGCCAAAGCATTCGATGTGCAGTATGCCAACAAAGAGGGCAAGCTGGAATATGTGTGGGCGACGTCGTGGGGCGTATCGACCCGCTTGATGGGCGCGCTCATCATGGCCCACTCGGACAACAACGGACTGGTGCTGCCGCCGAAGTTGGCCCCGATTCAGGTGGTCATGGTGCCGATTTACAAAGGGCTGGAACAATTGGACGAAATCCGTGCGCGGTTCGAGGCGATTGCCGAAGCGCTGCGAGCGAAAGGCATCAGCGTGAAAATCGACGACCGCGACAACGTGCGTTCGGGATTCAAATTCTCGGAGTACGAGCTGAAAGGCGTGCCGGTGCGTCTGGCGATGGGCCCCCGCGATTTGGAAAACGGCACGGTCGAATTAGTGCGCCGCGATACGCTCGAAAAGGAAACGCGCTCGCAAGAGGGTTTGGTGGAGTACATCGAGCAGCTGATGACCGAAATCCAAGAAAATATCTTCCGCAAAGCGCTTGCGTTCCGCGATTCGATGGTGACGCGGGTCGACACGTGGGAGGAGTTCCAGCGCGTGCTGGACGAAAAAGGCGGATTCGTGCTGGCGCACTGGGACGGCACGGTCGAAACCGAAGTCGCTATCAAAGATGCGACCAAAGCGACGATTCGCTGCATTCCGTTTGATGCACCGGCCGAAGAGGGCATGTGTGTATTCTCTGGAAAACCCTCGCACCGCCGTGTACTCTTTGCACGAAGTTACTAATCGCCCAGCCTGACAGCGTTGCGCTCTTTGGGGGCGTGCTCGCCCCCAGCCGCGCGGCAAACCCGAGCAATAAGAGGCGGCGAGTGACGACGGATTGCCTCCGTCTATAAATACAAACAAGCAGATACGTCGAATAACCGAGTTATTCCGTATCTGCTTGTTCGTATTTATGCGAAACATTCGCCCCGTTAAGAACGGGGTTTTAAGCGCGACCGCTGGTTTCGGTGTTTCCGTCGGTCGTGGTCGCTATCATCCTTGACAGACTGCGGCGCTGTGAGCCGCGCGGGCCGCAGCCTTCGCCCGCGAAGGCCCGCCGTTGGCGTCCTTCGTAGTCTCCGACCCGCTTCGGTCAGAGCGCTTCCGACCATCCGAAGCGAACAGAGTATCCGTAGCGCTAATAAAACCCGCTTTTTAAGCGGGCGACGAGTTGGCGGACGGCGCGGCCGCGATGCGAAATGCTGTTTTTTTCGTCGGGGGTCATCTCGGCAAAGGTTTTGGAAAATCCGTCGGGCACGAACAACGGGTCGTAACCGAATCCCTCGCAACCGATTGCGTGGTCGATGATGCGCCCCTCGACGATACCCTCGAACTGGTATTCCTGCCCGCCGAGCAACAGCGCGATGACGGTGCGGAACCGTGCGCGACGGTCGGCAACCCCTTCCAAGTTTCGCAGCAATAATTCGTTATTTTTAATAAAATTGTGGCCGTCGGTGGCGTATCGGGCCGAATGGACGCCGGGTGCGCCGCCCAGAGCAGCGACCTCCAAACCGGTGTCGTCGGCGAAACAATCCAATCCCGTGCGGTCGTAAAGGTAGTGCGCTTTTTGCGAGGCATTGCCTTCGAGTGTGTCGCAGGTCTCGGGAATCTCCTCCGTAATGCCGCAGTCGCGCGGCGTCAGGAGCTGGAAGCCGTCGCCCAATACGGCCTGCACTTCGGCGAGTTTGTGGGCGTTGTTCGTGGCGAAAAGTATTTTCATAACAGTCAATAGTAACAATATAAACTTTCGTGGATGCCGAACCGAATCCGTATGCTGTCGTCAAGGTATTCGGCGTGGGTTTCGAGCGGACCTTCGGCGGTTTCCGTCGTCAGCTGCAACTGCCCTGCGTCGAATCGCTCGCCGCTGTTCGACGTGTATTTGAGCGGTTCGACGATTTCATAGACGATTTTCTCGAATCCGTAATCATAGAAGTCTTGGCAGGGAGCGCATTCGCCACGCCCTTCGATTTGCAGCTCGCATCCGTAACGGGTCGTGCCGTCGTTGTGCGGCTGGCTGTAATAGGTCGCCGTAAACGACAACTCGCCGCCGCCGTTCGGGAGGCGAAGGTCGTAGGAAGTAAGAGTATCGTTCGTGCGGCAGGTAATCGTAGGCAAGTCGTTGCCGGCATAGTTTCGGCAAGAGCAGGCGTATCTCCACGTCGCGCCGTCGGTGGAGAGCGACCGGCCGTCGGTGTAAATCGTCAGTTCGCGGCGGTCGTCGATGATGCGCCATTCGTTGCCCGAGCCGACGATGCGCGAGGAGTAGAAATAACGGTCGTGGATGGTTTCGCGCTCCTCTTCGGGTGCCGAATAATAGCGGTCGAAAAACAAAACGTGCGTTGCGATGGTCACTTGTCCCCAAAGATGATCGTTTGCGCACGAAAACATGCGGAAGCCTTCGGCGGTTGGGTCGAAATACTCGGCCTGTTCGATTTCGCAGGCGGTCAGTGCGACGAACGCTGCCAACAAAGTCAGTATCCGTTTCATTTCGTCGGTGCGTGTTTAGGGTTGAATTGGTAGCCTATGCCCAGCATCAGTGTGCCCTGTGCGCCCAATCCGATTTCGGCGAATCCGAACAGCGACCGGCCGACGGAGATGCCTATGGGGGTGAACTGCAAGGCTGCGGATGTCTCCCGAAAATAATCGGTGTTGTGGTCGAGCTCTCCGAATGCGAACGTGGCGCCCAGTCCGAGCGACGAATACATGCGCACCCATCGGCGGTTCAACCACGTGAAACGCGCGACGGGCATGACGGTGATAGCGTGGCTGCGGTTGCGGGCGGCGAACGAAAAATCGGAATTGTTGTAGGAGGTGCTGTATTCGCCGTAGTAGCTGAAAGCGAGGCCCAAATCGAACCACTTTCGGAATCGGTAATCGTAGGCGAGCGACCAGACGCCGCTGGTGTAAACCGGCCCGCGATGAGTGCGGCTGAAACCCGCAGGGTGGTCGGCATCGCAGCCGTGCCATGTGTTTATGTAGGGAAGCAGCGGGTAGGCTCCGGCGGTGAGGCGCAGTTCGTGTTGTGGGACGAACTGCGCCCGATTGCAGGCGGGAATCGCCTCCTGCGCGGCCAGCACGGTCGGCAAAGCCGTCAGTAAGAATAGCAGCAAGGAAAGTTTCTTCATGAGCATTCGGTTTTCGAGGGGCGGTTCCGACGGCAAATACCCCCCCCCTCCGAAAAATGGGGCGAACTATTTGCGCGTTTTTTGCGAAATCGCTTCGGGAGTGCAGTGTGAAGCCGCTGTCGTCGGCCGTTACAACACGGCTTCGCGCCGTTTGAGCCGGTCGTCGGCCACCATTTTGTCGATAATCATCTTCACGATGCTGTCCATGTCGGAACCCTCGGAGTAATCGGCCGGGCAGACGTGGTTGACGCGGTTGTCTTGGATGAGGGCCGCCATATCCTTGTGGACGCCTTTCTGCTCGGGGTTGTAGACGGCGATGGAGTGTCCGCCGTAATTCTTGACGAGCCGCATGCACGGGATGTCGGTCGTACCGTCGCCGACGTAAATCATGTGGCGGAACGGCACGGGGCGCTCCTCTTCGGGGATGTACCGGTTGACCTGCTTGGAGTCGAAAACCGATTCGACCCCCTTGTTGATTTTGAAGATGAACTGCGTCTTGTTGGTGTAATTGACCGCGACGGCGGGCCAGTAGGCGATGCCGTCGACGTCGTAAAGGAACGAGCAAGCGTAGATTTTGCGAAATTCGTGCGCGATGCCGGTGCCCTCGATAATCTCTTTCAACCCCGAAGAGTTGATGTAATGCAGGATGCGGACGCCCCGCTCGGCAGCGTAACGGTTGATGCGCGAAAACCAGTCGCGCACGCCCGGAAAGAGGGTTACGTGCCGACCCGACTCTTGGAAAGCCTCGCGGCGCAGGGACAGCCCTTTGGATTTGGCGGCCTGAATCATGCGGGCCATGTAGGTCAGCACCATGTCGGCGTCCTGCTCCTCGGCGAGTGAATTGGCCTCGTTCCAGAACTCGCGGTTGCTCTTGCCGACGGCGGGAATAAAATCGTATTCCTGCATGTTGCCGGGGGCCAGTGTGCCGTCGAAATCGTAAATCAGAGCGATGGTGAAGCGGTTTTCCATAGTCGTGGCGGATTTATCGAAACAAAGTTAATGAAAAAATTTCAGTATTTTTGTCGGAAGCAGGGAAACCCCGCGTCTGGACGGGATGCAGGGCATTCGGGCGCGGCATGGTTTTGGCCGCTGCATCTCGGATTGTATTTTCCGAAACGGAGTTGTAAAACCGAATTAAAAATAGTGCTATGGAATGGAATAGACTTTTGGCGCATCGTCGCAGTATCCGCAAATTCAAGGCCGAACCCGTGCGCGAGGAGGTGATAGAACGTCTGCTCGAAGCCGCGCTGACGGCACCGTCGTCGCACAACAGCCGGTCGACCCGTCTGCTGGTGGTCGACGATGCGGCCCTTATCGCCCGTATGGCTGAAATGCGCGACAGCGGCTCGGCATTCATGGCCGGTGCGCCGCTGGCGATTGTGGTGCTGGGCGATACGGCGAAAACCGATTTGTGGCAGGTCAATGGCGCGATAGCCGCCACGATGCTGCAATTAGAAGCGGTTGCGCAGGGCATGGCCTCGTGCTGGGTGCAGATTGCCGGACGTCCGCGCGTGAAGTCGGCGCCGGAGGGCGAGCAAGCGGCCGATTACTTGCGGACATTCCTGCCCATACCCGAAGGGTGCGAGCCGCTGTGCGCCATTGCGCTGGGGTATTCGGACTTCCAGCCCGCACCGCTGCCGCCGAGCGACGACTGGGCGCGGGTAATCCGCTTGAATCGGTAAAGGCTGCAAGTTGTCCCGAAATTCGGTCGATTGCAGGGACGGCGGCACAACCATAGCGGTCGGGTGCGACCACGACCGGCGGAAACGTACAGACAAGCGGTCGCGCTAATGAATTAGTGGGCTTCGAGCCAGTTGCGGCCGATGCCGTAGTCGACGAGCAGCCGGACGCGCAATGACGCGGCCTGCTCCATCGACTCGGTGACGATGCGCACGACCTGCTCCTGCTCGCTGCGGAGCA
Source organism: uncultured Alistipes sp. (assembly GCA_947178455.1). Taxonomy (GTDB): domain Bacteria; phylum Bacteroidota; class Bacteroidia; order Bacteroidales; family Rikenellaceae; genus Alistipes. Next base: position 14,781 of record CAMWYI010000005.1, read on the forward strand.
TGTCGACGACCAATTCGTCGTGCACTTGCAGGATGACCCGCGAGCGGATACCCTCGGCGGCGAAACGCCGGTGCACAGCTATCATGGCGATTTTCATGATGTCGGCCGCCGAACCCTGAATCGGTGCGTTGACGGCGTTGCGTTCGGCCAATCCGCGTGCGACGGCGTTCTGCGACCGGATGTCGTTGAGATACCGGCGGCGGCCGAAAATCGTGGCCACGTAACCGTCGGTGCGGGCCTGTTCGGCCGCCTGCTCCATGTAGCGGTGCACGTTGGGGTACGACACGAAGTACCCGTCGATGATTTCGCGCGCCTCCTTGCGCGGAATTTCCAATCGCTGGCTCAATCCGAATGCCGAAATGCCGTAAATAATACCGAAGTTGGCCGTCTTGGCGCGGCGGCGCTCCTCGTGCGTCACCTCGTCGAGCGGCTTGCCGAAAAGGCGGGCGGCGGTCGCGGCGTGGATGTCCTCGCCGTGCTCGAACGCGGCGATTAGGGATTCGTCCTCCGATAAGTGGGCCATGAGACGCAGTTCGACCTGACTGTAATCGGCCGAAAGCAGCAAGTGGTCGTCGTCGGACGGGATGAACGCCTCGCGGATACGGCGTCCGAGGTCGTCGCGCACGGGAATGTTTTGCAGGTTGGGGTTCGTGGACGAAAGGCGTCCGGTAGCCGTTACGGCCTGATTGAACGAGGTGTGGATGCGTCCGGTAGCGGGGTTGACCAACTGGGGCAGGGCCTCGACGTAAGTCGACAACAGCTTCTTGACGCCGCGATACTCCAAAATCCGGTCGACGATGCGGTACTTGTGGGCGAAGGTTTGAAGATACTCCTCGTCGGTGCAGAACTGCTTGGTGCGGGTCATCTTGGGCTTGTCGGCGATGCGCATCTTGCTGAACAACACCTCGCCCAACTGCCGCGTGGAGTTGATGTTGAGCGTCGGCTCGCCCGCCTCGGTGCGGATGTCGGCCTCCAACTCGGCCAGTTTGCGGTTGAGCTCGACGGCGTATTCGGCCAACGCGGCGGTGTCGATGCGCACGCCGGCCATTTCGATGTCGGCCAACACCTCGATCATCGGCTCCTCGATTTCGCAATAGAGTTTTGTTAAACCTATTTCTTCTACGCGAGGCCACAGCGTCTGTTTGAGCTGCAAGGTGATGTCGGCGTCTTCGGCGGCGTACTCCGTCACGCGCTCGACGTTGACCATGTCCATCGTCAGCTGGCGCGGCCCCTTGCCGATGAGCGTCTCGATTTCGATGGGCCGGTAGTCGAGGTACCGCTCGGCCAGCGCGTTCATGTTGTGGCGCGATTCGGGGTCGAGCAGGTAGTGCAGAATCATCGTATCGTATTTCACGCCCCGCACGGCGACCCCGATGCGGCGCAAAACCATGAGGTCGAATTTGACGTTCTGACCGATTTTGGCGATGTCGGCGTTCTCGAACAACGGACGGATGATGTCGGCGTACTGGGCCGTGTTGGCTTGGGAAAAGGGAACGTACCACGCCTCGTGGGGCTTGACAGCGAGCGACAGGCCGACGATGCGGTCGTTGAAAACATCCAATCCGGTCGTCTCCGTATCGAAGCAAAATTCAGAAAACTGCGCGATTTCCTGCACGACGCGGCGCAAGTGGTCGGCCGTGTCGACGAGCGTATAGGTGTGGGGCGTGGTGGTGGCCGTAGCGGGCTGATTCTCGTCCGTCGGGTCGTCGGGCATTGCGGACGCGGTCTCCTGCGGAGCCGATTGGGGCGCGGGCTGGGGCGCGTCGAACGCCTCGAACAGATTGCCCTGACCGGCGAGCGCGGCCCGTTTGGCGGCGGCCGATTTGGCGCGGGCCATTTCGGCGAGCTGGGTCTGGGCCTCCTGCTGCGGTGCGTCGGGCAACGGCTCGGCGGGCGCCAGATTGGCGATGTCGTTGAGGAACGATTTGAAGTCCAACTCGGCGAACAATGCGCGCAGGGCGTCGATGTGCGGCTCGCACACGGCGAGCTCCTCGGCGCGGAACTCGATAGGCACGTCGAGACAAATGGTGGTCAACTGCTTGGCCAAACGCAGGTTGTCGGCCCAAGCGGCGATGTTCTGACCCTGTTTGCCGGCGATTTTAGCGGTGTTGGCGAGGATGTTCTCGACGGTGCCCCACTCCTGCACCAATTTGCAGGCGGTTTTCTCGCCGATGCCGGGCACGCCCGGAATGTTGTCGGACGCATCGCCCCACAGCGCGAGGATGTCGCGCACGAGGACGGGGTCGTCGATGCCGTATTTGTCACGAATGGCGGCGCGGTCGACGATTTCGATGTGACCGTCGTTGCCTTTCTGTTTGTAGATGCGGCAATGGTCGCGGACGAGCTGTCCGTAATCCTTGTCGGGCGTGACCATGAATACGTCGTAACCGGCCTCGGCTCCTTTCTGCGAGAGGGTGCCGATGACGTCGTCGGCCTCGTAACCCTCGACTTCCAAAATCGGGATGCACATCGCCGCCTCCAAAACCCGTTTGACGTAAGGAATGGAGGTGAGGATGTCTTCGGGCGTTTCGGCGCGGTTGGCCTTGTAGTCGGGGAAAAGGCTGCGGCGGAAGCTGCCGCCTTTGGGGTCGAATGCCACGCCCAACAAGTCGGGTCGTTCGCGTTTGAGGATGTCGCGCAGGAACTTGACGAAACCGAAGATGACCGACGTGTTCATGCCGGTGCGGTTGCGCATGGGGCGTCCCATGAACGCGTAATAGTATTTGAAAATCAACGCGTAAGCGTCGACCAAAAAGAGCTTCTGCATAAAATTATCTTAATTCAGATTATTCGATATTTTTTCTCAATCGTACCTTTTGGTGGCAAAAGCAAAATCATCCGCAATTTTCACAGTGCGGATTTTTATTAACGCGACGGATTGTTATCCGGCTTTGCAAGGTTCCTGCGCCGTCACCGTTTATGACTGCGGCTCTATGAGCCGCGCGGGCCGAAGCCTCCGCCAGCGGAGGCCCGCTCGTGTACTCGCAGGCTCCGCAGTCTCCGACCCGCTTCGGTCAGAGCGCTTCCGTCCGTCGAGAGTTCCACAACTGGCCGCAGCGCTCGACGGCGCAGGAACCGTCTGGAACCCCGTAGCCCTCCTTCGCGCTAATAAAAATTGTCAGAGGCGTACCATTCGGCGAACGAGGTGGCGGTTTCGTGCAGACGCAGCGCGTGGAGCGAAACACCCTGCGGCAGGCGCGCCTGAATGCGGGCGGCGAAGTCGGTGAGCATGTTCTCGCAAGTAGGGCGGTAATCGACCTCGACGAGGTTGTCGAACCGGCTGGCGAGCGTGGCGCGCAAGTCGTCGGAAGCGGCGGTGCGCTGCAATATCAGTGCGTGGTCGAACCGCGCGATGATTTCTTGGCCGACGATGCTTTTCAGCAGGCCGAAGTCCATGACCATGCCCTGTTTCGGGTGTCCGGCGTCGGCGAGCGGAGCCCCTTTGACGGTCACGAACAGTCGGTAGGAGTGTCCGTGAATCTCGCGGCAGGGGCCGTCGTAACCGTCGAGCGCGTGCGCCGCCTCGAACGAAAACTCTTTGGTTAAGCGGATTACGGTCATAGTCGGTATCGAATGGGCGTCGCGCCGAATCAACGAATGGCAATCATGTTGCGAATCGAACGCTCGGCCCGACGGCGCGTCTCCTCGTCGATTTCGACGACGGGCGATTCGGTTTCGAGCGCGGCACAGATGTTTTCGAGCGTCACCATCTTCATGTAACAGCAGTCGTTGCAGCCGCAGGATTCGTCGTCGGGCGGGGCTGGAATGAAACTCTTGTCGGGAAAGCGTTTGCGCATCTCGGACAAAATGCCCGATTCGGTGACGACGATGAACTGCTGCGCGTCGCTGCGGCCGCAAAAGTCGAGAATCGCGGCGGTGGAGCCGACGAAATCGGCGACTTCGATGATGTAGGCGCGGCATTCGGGGTGCGCGACGGTGAGTGCGTCGGGGTACTGGCGCTGCAAGGCGAGGAGTTTTTCCAATGAAAACTCCTCGTGGACGTGGCACGCCCCGTCCCAAATGACCATGTTCTGCCGACCGGTCAATCGCTGGATGTAAGAACCCAGATTGCGGTCGGGCGCGAAAATCAGCGGCTGGTCGGCGGGCAGCGACTGCACGACCTGCAAAGCATTGGCCGAAGTGCAACAGATGTCGGTCAGGGCCTTGACGCCGACGGTGGTGTTGACGTAGGAGACGACCTTATGGTCGGGGTACTGCGCTTTGAAAGCGGCGAAAGCAGCGGCGTCGCACGAGTCGGCGAGCGAACAACCCGCTTCGGGGCACGGAATCAACACCTTTTTGTCGGGACAGAGCACTTTGGCCGTTTCGGCCATGAAGTGCACGCCGGCGAAAAGGAGGATGTCGGCGTCGACGGACTGTGCGCGGACGGCGAGTGCGAGCGAATCGCCGAGAAAGTCGGCGACCTCCTGAACTTCGGGACGGGTGTAGTAGTGCGCGAGCACGACGGCCCGCTTTTGGCGTTTGAGCGCAGCGATGCGCTCGACAAGGGGATTCATCGGGGTCATCAGACGGTCATGATGTCCTTCTCCTTTTTGGCGACGGACTCGTCGAGCAGTTTGGAAAATTTGTCGAGCAGTTTCTGCGTGCGGTTTTCGCCCTCTTTGGATTCGTCTTCGGGCATGCCCTCCTTCTGCGCCTTTTTGAACGCGTCGACGGCGTCGCGGCGGGCGTTGCGCAAGCTGATGCGGGCGATTTCGGCCTCGCTGCGCACCTGCTTGACCAACTCCTTGCGCCGCTCCTCGGTCAGAGGCGGAATGGTCAGGCGGATGTTCTCGCCGTTGTTCGACGGCGTGAGCCCGATGTTCGAGTCGATGATGGCTTTCTCGATGACGCGCAACATCTTGGTGTCCCAAGGCTGGATGAGAATCGTGCGCGCATCGGGTACGGTGACGCTCGCCGCCCCCGAAACGGGTACCTGCGACCCGAAGTAATCGACCATGACGCCGTTGAGCGAGTTGGTCGAGGCCTTGCCGGCGCGGATGTTCAACAACTCCTCTTCGAGGTGGTCGATGGCTTTCTGCATGCGTGCCGAAGCATCGTTGAGAATCGTCGTAGTCTCCATAGTGCGGTGTATGTGTTTTTTACGGATTTACCAGTGTGCCGATAGGTTCTCCGGCCAGTACCTTTTGCAGGTTGCCGCGCGTGTCCATGTCGAAGACGACGATAGGCAGCCGGTTTTCGCGGCAAAGCGTGAATGCCGTGAGGTCCATGACTTTCAGACGTCGGTCGAGCACCTCGTCGAACGAGATTTCGGCGAATTTCGTGGCCGTCGGGTCTTTTTCGGGGTCGGCCGTGTAAACGCCGTCGACGCGCGTGCCTTTCAACAGCACGTCGGCCTCGATTTCGATGCCCCGCAGCGCCGAAGCCGAATCGGTCGTGAAGTAGGGATTGGACGTCCCGCCGCCGATGATGACGACGTATCCTTCGGACAGGTAGTGCAATGCCGCCGCTTTGGAATAGTATTCGCCGATAGGCTCCATGCGAATGGAGGTCAGGACTTTGGCCTTGACACCGTTGTCCTCCAACGCCGATTGCAGCGCGAGCGAGTTGATAATCGTGGCGAGCATGCCCATTTGGTCGCCTTTCACGCGGTCAAAGCCCCGTTTGGCTCCCGACAATCCGCGAAAGATGTTGCCCCCGCCGATGACGATGCCGATTTGCACGCCGCTTGCCGCTGCGTCGCGAATCTGCTCGGCGTAGGACTGGAGCACTTCGGGCGAAAGGCCGTATTTCTGTTCTCCTTGCAGCGACTCGCCGCTCAATTTCAACAGGATGCGTCGGTATTTCATGGCTCGTAAATTATTCGATAGGGCGAAGATACAAAAAGTCGCGTGCAAACCCAAATTTATTTGAGATTTGCCGAGCGAGCGTATCTTTAAGATACGAAATTTTCGGAAGAAAACCCTCGGCCGAACGATATTATTGCGTTTCTTCGTGCAACTCGTGCGAGAGGTCGTGGAAAAAGTCGTGGTTCAGGATTTTGCACAGTCGCGTCAGGGTGGCGGTGTCGATGCTTTCGCGCCGGAACAACCGGTACACGTTCGACCGGTCGCACGCCAACTGACGCGCCAACCACCCGATGCTGTGCCGCTGGCGGTCGAACTCCTCGCGAATGCGTATGCCGATATGTGTCATTTTTTTATTAAGTGGCTTTGCAACTCGTTGTGTTAAACTAATCTGGGCCGCACGAACACGCAACGAAAAAGCGCAGACCGCATTCACCGTATCTACTGGAAGAGGTCTTGGCGTACCCGTGAAGAAAGATCGTGCGAATGAGCCCACGCCGTAAACACGACATGGACATCAACCTTGCCACTTTTTCTTCACGTCGAGGGAAACCGCCAAGTTTCTTCCGTAAGAATGTCAAGCCGATGTGCTTTTCAGTCCGTATGTCGCAGCCCCTGCGGTGCTGCTTTTTTATTAGCGCTACGGCCGGTCGTGGAGCTCTTGACCATCGGAAGCGCTCTGAATAAGCGGATGTTTCCGCTTGTTATCGTTGAATCAATGCTTCGAAGATATGTTCCTCGTCGTAACCGCACAGCGCGTGCAACTGGGCCGGAGTGCCGTGCGAAACCCAATCGTCGCCGATGCCCAGTGACCGGACGGCGGGCGAATAACCGTGCGCGTTGAACCATGCGGCGACGGTTTCGCCCACGCCGCCGCGCAGGCAACCGTCCTCGACCGTGACGACGCGCCGGAAGCGGCGGCCCACTTCGTCGAGTATCGTTTCGTCGAGCGGTTTGGCGTAACGCAAGTCGTAGTGCGCGACGTCCGTACCGGCGGCGACGGCCCGCTGGACGGCGCGGAGCCCTGCGTTGCCGACGGTGCCGATAGTGAGCAGGGCGACGTCGCGCCCCTCGCGCAGGCACCGTCCGCGTCCGACGGGAAGCCGGGCGAACGGTTCGTTGTGCCAAGCGACCCCCTCTCCGCATCCGCGCGGGTAACGCACCATGAACGGGTGGTCGGTATGCAGGGCGGTGAACATCAGGTTGCGGAGTTCGGATTCGTCCATCGGTGCGGCGATGATGAGGCCGGGCACAGCGCCGAAAGCGGCCAAATCGAAGACCCCGTGATGCGTCGTTCCGTCTTCGCCGACGATGCCGCTGCGGTCGAGGCACAAAACGACGGGCAAGTCCTGAATGGCGACGTCGTGGATGACGTTATCGTAGGCCCGCTGCATGAACGACGAGTAGATGTTGCAGAACGGGCGCATGCCGGCGGCGGCCAAACCGGCGGAAAAAGTCACGGCGTGCTCCTCGGCGATGCCGACGTCGAAACACCGCTGGGGCATCTCGCGCATGAGGATGTTCATCGAACACCCCGACGGCATGGCGGGCGTGATGCCGACGACCCGCGAGTCGAGCCGCGCGAGGTCGAGCAGCGTCTCGCCGAAGACGTCCTGATAACGGGCGGCGGGCCGAGCCGAAGCGATGCGTTCGCCGGTGTCGGGGTTGAACCGCCCGGGAGCGTGCCACACCGACTGGTCGGCCTCGGCGGGAAGGTACCCCTTGCCTTTGGTGGTCATGACGTGCAGCAACTTGGGCCCCCCGATGTCGCGCAGTGCGCGGAGCGTGCGCACGAGGTCGGGCAGGTTGTGGCCGTCGACGGGGCCGAAGTAGCGGAAATTGAGGCTCTCGAAAAGATTGGAATTTTTGAGCAGCCCGAACTTGATGCCGTTCCACATTTTGCGGCACAGGTGCAGCAGGCGCGGCGTATGCGACAAGACGCCCCACACGTGGCGTTTGAAGCGGTTGTAGTGGACGGAAGTGGAGATTTTGAGCAGGTAGTTTTTGAGCGCGCCGGTGGCTTGGTCGATGGCCATGTTGTTGTCGTTGAGGATGACCAGCAGGTCGGTGCCTTTGGATGCTCCGGCGTTGTTCAACCCCTCGAATGCCAGTCCGCCGGTCATGGAACCGTCGCCGATGACGGCGACCACCTTGCGCCGCTCGCCGCGCAGCTCGGCCGCTTTGGCCATGCCGAAAGCCGCCGAAATCGAAACCGAAGCGTGTCCGCCGCCGAAAGCGTCGTAAGGGCTTTCGTCCATGCGCGGAAAACCGCTGATGCCGCCCAACTGGCGTTTGGTGCGGAAGGCTTCGCGGCGTCCGGTGATGATTTTGTGGGCGTAGGTCTGGTGTCCGACGTCCCAGACGAGTTTGTCGTCGGGCGTGTCGAAGACGTAATGCAGTGCGGCGGCCAACTCGACCGCCCCGAGCGACGAAGCGAGATGTCCGGGGTTGACCGAACACTGCTCGATGATGTATCGGCGCAATTCGTCGCAATAGCGGCGCAATTCGTCGAGCGAAAGCTGTTTGAGGTCGCTCGGCGAGTCGATGCGGGTGAGGTATGTGTATGCGCTGTCGGACATGGCGAAGTCAAAGGTACTAATTAATTCACAATTCATAATTCAAAATTCAGAATTATGTTGCGACGGTAACGGCACAGAAACGTTGCGAAACTCGTCGACTGTCCGCTGCACGAATAAAAGAGCCGGAATCCAGCGGAAAACCATTTCGGTCATTCGGTCCAAGAATTATTTATGCAATAATCAGAATGACACGAAAGGTCCAAGAACGTTCTCCGCAGGCCCGGCCCTTATGTGTGTAGGCATAAAAAAAGCGGGCAAGTCACTCAACCCTTGTTCGAGGCCTTAGACTGCCCGTAAAGAAGATTGAAGATTGCCCGTGCCTAAAAACGACACGAGCATCAACTCAAATCCTTCTTTACGTCAAAAGTGTCTAAGTTTCGAACAAAGAAGAAAAGCCGATGCGCTTTCAATATGTTGTGACAAAGATATGTATTTTAATTCATAATTCAAAATTTTATTAGCGCAGCGGACAATCGGCGAGCTTTGCAAAATCTCTGCACCGTCGCTGTTATGCGGTCAGAGCGCTTCCGACCGCCGGAAACCAACGGGCTGTCCGTAGCGCTAATAAAAAATCACAGCCACTTCTTATATCGGAAGTACCAAATGGTCAGGCCGGAACAGAAAATCATCAGGCAAATGGCGAAAAGGTACCCGACGGGAATCGTCCACCCGTTGGGCAGCGTCCAAGCCCAATCCAATTCGGGCATGACCTTGAAGTTCATGCCGTAGACCGATGCGATGAGCGTCGCGGGCAGGAAGATGACCGCCGCCACCGAGAAAATTTTGACGATTTCGTTCTGCTCGATGTTGATGAGACCCAGTGCGGCGTCCTGAATGTAATCCAATCGCTGGAAACTGAAGTCGGCGTGGTTGATGAGCGAGTTGACGTCCTTGATCATCAACTGCAAGCGGGGGTAGATGTCGTTGGGAAACCGCTCGGAACGCAGGATGCCCGACAGCACACGCTGGCGGTCGAAAATGTTTTCGCGCAACAACATGGTGCTCTCCTGCAAGGCGCTGATGCGGTGCAAAACCTGTTTGTCGACCGTGTCTTCGGAGTTGATGTCTTTGGAGAGCGCGGCGACCTGTTTGGCGACCAACTCGACGAGGTCGGCGTCGAAGTCGATGCGCACCTCCAACAACGAAATAAAGAGGTGATAACCGGTCGAATAACTGCGGTAATTCATCTGCAACCGTTTCTCGGTCTCGCGGAACGTGCGGAACTCGGCGCTGCGCACGGACACGAGCACGCCCTCGTTGGAGATGATGAACGACGCCGGCTCGACGACGAACGAATCGCCCGTCGGAACGAAAAAGTTGGCGTTGGAAATGATGGTGTTCTCCGTTTCGGAGTATTTCGACGTGGATTCGATCTCCTCGACCTGCTGTTTGGTTTGGAGACTGATTTCCATGAAGTTCTCGACGGCTTTCTGCTCCTTGACGGTCGGTTCGAGCATGTCGATCCACAAAATGTCGTCGTAACCCAACTCGTCGAAGAGCCGGGTGTCGGCATTGCGGATAATTTTGTTGTATTGTTTCAGATAGATGGTAATCATGGCTGTACACCCTCTTGAATGAAAAAATCCGTGACCGAGCGGACGACCCGTGCATGCGGGTCGTATCAGGCTCTTCAGCCGGGATTGGCTCGCAGGACGGCTTTGAGGCCCGCGCGCCAGATTTTTTTCGTGAAGGCGTCGTCGCGTCGATTACCGGACGCCGACGGGACGGAGAGGGTACGATGCGCCGTGTCGGTACGGAAACAGAGTCCGTGCCGAAAGCCCCGAACGGGACGGGTTGCACCGCAGCACGGCGCAACGACTATACGCGCAACTATGACCATCGTCCATAAAGAAACGGGAATCGATTTCGTTCGTGCCGCACGGCCTGCGCCGACGGCGTTGTCGAAATACATTTATGCCGCAAAGGTAAGCAAAAAACGGCATTTTTTCCACAAACGATAGAAAAAACGTGCCGAACTCTTGACAAAGGGGGTTCGCCGATTATATATTTGCATCGCGGTTCAATAATTTAATTAATACAACAAATTTTTGAATTATTAGTTATCGACAACCGTCATGCGCTGTAAAACAGAATTTTGAAAAAGGTTGTTGACGGTTATCGACACTTTTTCCCGTTGTTATTAACAGGTTTTCGACCGAAAAATTCATCACACATCAACTCTATACGTTTATGCAGTTTACCCGTATTCCCGATTCGTATGCGCCGCTCGGCGGGCCGCTGACCTATGCCGTCGAACACGACGCACGCTCCAACTTGGCCGTCCGTATCCTGAACGGCACGCAAACCGAACTCTACGGCGCGAAACGCTTTGCGGAGGTCGTGGCCGCCGAGTTCGACATCGCCCCCTATTTGCGGCGGCAGCTTCGGTTCGCCCCAATTACCGGCGAAACAGGCGTCTATGCCGGTGCCCCGCGCATCATCGGCACGGTGGTCAAGGTCGAAGCCATCGGCTCAGCGAGTACCGCGAGTGTCGCTACGGAGGCGGCGGAGGGCTCGACGCAACCGGCGGCGGAAGGGGCGGCCGAATCGGCAACAGGTTCGGCGGCGGAACCGGCCGTGCAGGCGGCCGCTCACACAACGGCGACGTCGGCCTCCCGCATGTTACAGCCCTAGACCGAAACCG
>CAMWYI010000006.1 GCA_947178455.1 uncultured Alistipes sp.
ACTTGGAGCGGGAAAAGGTCGAACTCATCATCGACAAAATCGCGAAAGCCCCCGAAGACCAAGACGTCCGCCGTGTGGAACTCGAATTGTGGAAAAAAATCCGCACGATGGCGCAGAAAGGCCGCCGCACGGGCTTGGGCATCACGGCCGAAGGCGACATGCTCGCCGCGCTGGGGCTGCGCTACGGCTCGGACGAGGCAATCGACTTCGCGGTCAAGGTGCAGAAAGAACTGGCGCTGGCCGCCTACCGCGCATCGGTCAAAATGGCCGGCGAACGCGGTGCATTCCCCGTGTACGACGCCGCGAAAGAGGCCGCCAACCCGATGATTAACCGCATCCGCGAGGCCGACCCCGCGCTGTACGACCAGATGACGAAAGTCGGCCGCCGCAACATCGCGCTGCTGACCATCGCCCCGACGGGCACGACGTCGCTCATGTCGCAAACCACGTCGGGCATCGAACCGGTCTTCCGCACGGTCTACAAGCGCCGCCGCAAAATCAACCCGTCGGACCAAGACACCCATGTGGACTATGTGGACGAAACGGGCGAAAAATTCCAAGAATACAACGTCTACCACCACAATTTTATTAAATGGTTGGAGAGCACCGGTTATGACGTACAGAAGCTCGACACGCTCTCGGACGCAGAGCTCGACCGACTGCTGGAAGCCTCGCCCTACTACAAGGCGACGGCCAACGACATCGACTGGGTGGCCAAAGTCAAGATGCAGGGAGCCATTCAGAAGTGGGTCGACCACTCGATTTCGGTGACGGTCAACCTGCCGAACAACGTGTCGGAAGAACTCGTGGCCGACGTCTATCGCACGGCATGGGAGTGCGGCTGCAAAGGCATCACGGTCTACCGCGACGGCTGCCGCGACGGCGTGCTGCTGGACAAGAAATCGAAGAAGAAGACCGAAGAGGCCGCAACGACGCTCAAACGACCGAAGTCGATTCCGGCGGACATCGTGCGGTTCAAGAACGGCACGGAGAACTGGATTGCGTTCGTAGGTCTGCAAAACGGACGTCCCTACGAGATTTTCACCGGTAAAATCGAGGAAGACGCGATGTACATCCCGCCCAAAATCAAGCAGGGCAACATCATCAAAGTACGCGAAGCCGACGGCTCGAAACGCTACGATTTCCAATACCAAGACCGCTACGGCTACACGAACACCATCGGCGGCATCTCGCGTCTGTTCGACGAGGAGTTCTGGAACTATGCCAAACTGATTTCGGGCGTTCTGCGTCACGGCATGCCCATCGAGAAGACCGTATCGCTCATCGAATCGCTGCAACTGAACAGCGAATCCATCAACACGTGGAAGACGGGCGTATGCCGCGCGCTGAAACAGTACATTGTCGACGGCACGAGCGCGAAAGGCAAATGTCCGAGCTGCGGCCAAGAGAACATGGCCTATCAGAACGGCTGTCTGACCTGCATGTCCTGCGGCTACTCCAAATGCGGCTAACGGCGTTAAGAACGCCGTTTTAGGCGCGGCGAGCGGTCATCGGGTTTTGCAACGTTTCTGCGCCGTCACCGTTTAAGGCTGCGGCTCTTGGAGCCGCGCGGGCCGCAGCCTCCGCCAGCGGAGGCCCGCTCGTAAACTCGCGAACCACCGCAGTCTTCGACCCGCCCTGTTAAGAACAGGGTTTTAAGCGCGACCGCTGGCCATTGGGTTTCCGACGGTTGTGGTCGCTATCACCCAAATAAAAAACGTCTGCTTTCGGGCAGGCGTTTTTTAGTTTTAAGAAAGCGGGCCGAAACCGGCCGGGAACCGAGACGATCATTCTGCCGAAGGCCTTGGGGCATTTTATAGGCAATCAGAATAACCGAAACGTAAGACAGGGTTCCTCGACCGGTGCGACCCGCTTTTTTATTAGCGCGATAGACCGTCTCTGTGTTTCACAGGGTTTCTGCGCCGTTACGCGCTACGGGCGGTCGTCGAGCTCCAGACGGTGGGAAGCGCTCCGGCCGTTCGTATCCGAACATAAAAAAGCGGGCAAATCACTCAACCCCTAATCGAGGCCTTAGACTGCCCGTAGTGAAGATTGAAGAAATGCCCACGCCGTAAAACAGCGCGAGCATCAACTTAAATTCTTCGCTACGTCAAAAGTGTCTAAGTTTCGATTAGAGAAGAAAAGCCGATGCGCTTTCAATATGTCGGAGACAAAGGTACGAAAAAATAATTTACAATTCAAAATTTTATTAGTGTCACGGGCGGTTTTGCACGCACCTTGCAGGGGAAATCCGTCGAAACGAAAAAACGGATTCAAACATCATTACCATTATGAAAAAAATCTACGCATCGTTGGTTGCCGCATTGTTCGCAGCCGCTGCATGGGCGCAGGAACCGGCCCAGTACCCCAGTTTCGCAGGGTTCGTCAGCAACGGGTTCTGGGACAACTGGGAAATTTCGGCCGGCGGCGGCTTCACCACCGCTTTCTCCAACGGCACGAACATCGGTTCGACCGGCGACCGCATCGGTTACGAAGCCAGTTTCGCAGTGACCAAATGGGTGCATCCGGTCGTCGGTATGCGCCTCATGTTGCAGGGCGGCAAGTTCTCGAACTACCACCCCGAGTACGGCAAACAGAAATGGCCTTTCCTCTTCGCCCACATGGACGCTATGGCCAACCTCTCGAACTGGATCGGCGGTTATCGCGACGACCGAGTCTATTACATGGTACCTTATATCGGTATGGGTTACATGGCCGCCAACTTCACCGATGACAGCCACACCAAGAACCAAGCTCCGACGGGTCAGGCGTTTGCATTCGCTTACGGTATCCTCAACAAATTCCGCGTATGCGAGGCATTGGACATCGACTTGGAACTGAAAGGTTTGTTCGCTCCCTCGCGCATCGCGCCGAGCCGCCTCGACGGAGCCTACATGTACGGTCTGGGCGCAACGGTGGGCATCACCTATCGCTTCAACCGCCGCAACTGGGAGCGCCGTCCCTCCGGCACGGTCTACTCCGCCGCCGAGATTCGCGCCTACCAGCAGGCTATCGACAAGAGCAACGCCGCTTTGGCAGCTGCCAAAGCCGAGAACGCCCGTTTAGTGCAGGATTTGCAATCGGCCCGTTCGGCCGCAGTCAATGCACAGACCGTCGCACTCGAAGCGACCGCCGTAGCGGCCACTGCCGTAGCAGCCGAAGATTTGCTCGACCCGTCGACTATCATCCTCTACAAAATCGGTTCGACGACCCTCACCCCCGAAGAAAAGACCCGTCTCGACTTGAAAGCCGACCTCATCAAGAACGGCCCGTCGAACCACGTCTATACTATCGAGGGCCACGCCGACCCGCAGACCGGTACGGCCGCCGTCAACCAGCGCATTTCGGAACAGCGCGCCAAGAGCGTTTACGACTATTTGGTCAGCAAGGGCGTAAAACCGAGCCAGTTGAAATACGAAGGCATGGGCGACAAGCACAACCAGTACAAGAGCCCCGTCGCCAACCGCGTGGCGATTATCAAATAAGCCGCGTCGCGGAGTTGTAAAAAAATCATTGCGAAGAAGATTTTACTTTCCTCGCAATGATTTTTTCTTTATCGGCACTTTTGGGTTCGGCAAATTTTCTCAATCGTACCTTTTGGTGCCAAAAGGTACCCAAAACCATCCGCACGGTTTTATTAGCGCTACGGACGGTCTTCGGATTTCCGGCGGTCGGAAGCGCTCTGACCGAAGCGGGTCGAAGACTGCGGACGGCACGACACACAAGTGGCGGGCCTCCGCTGGCGGAGGCTTCGGCCCGCGCGGCTCGTAGAGCCGCAGTCTATCGAGGGTGATAGCGACCATGACCAGCAGAAACACCGAAACAAGCGGTCGCGCCTAAATCCGCTTTCTTAAAGCGGGGGCGGTGAGGGCGAAACGAATGTTTCGCATAAAGACGAACAAGCAGATACGGAATAACTCGTTATTCGACGTATCTGCTTGTTTGGATTTATAGACGGATGCAATCCGTCGTCCACTCGCCGCCCCTTCTCGCTCGGGGGAGCGCCGTCCGGCAAGGGGCGCGGAGCTATCGCGCCCCGACGAGGACAACACCGTCAGGCAGGGCGAACACGAAAATTATTCACCCAGCAGTTCCGAGATTTTCTGATAGAGGGCTTCGCCGCGCAGATTTTTCGCAACGATTTTGCCTTCGGCGTCGATCAGGTAGTTGGTCGGAATCGCCTGTACGGCATAATCCTTCGTCGCTTGCGTGTCAAATCCGTTTACTTCGCTCACGTGAATCCAGTTCATGCCGTTGGTCTTGACGGCCGCCAGCCACTTGTCGCGGGCACGGTCGAACGAAATGCCGTAAATCTCGAATCCCCGTTTGTGGAACGCCTTGTAGGTCTTTTTCAGGTGGGGCACTTCGCCCATGCAGGGGCCGCACCACGAGGCCCAGAAATCGACCAGCGTATATTTCACGGCCGGATTTTCGACGACCGATTTCAACGAAATCGGTTCGCCCGCTGCATTGGGCTGCACGATGTCGATGTAGTCGTTGCCTACTTCCGTGCGGGCTTTCTGTTCGGCATGCGCTTTCAGCTTCACCAGCAGGTCGGTCGCTTGCAGTTCGGCGGGGAACTCGGCAATTTCGGCCAGCAGCTCTTGGCCCGAAAGGTCATAGGCCTTTTCCTGCAACAGCATCGCGCCGAAATAGTTGTCCCGATTGGCTTCGTAGGCCGTGTCGGTCAGCCCGTCGACTTCCTCCTCGATTGCTTCGCGGCGTTCGTCCGACGTCGCTGCATCGCGGTACTCCGCAATCAGCGCGCGGCGGGCCTGATTGAACGCTCCGAGCGCCTCGTTCGACGGCGTGCCCGTCACAGTGGCCATGTCGTCGTCCGCCGTCTTGGTGATGACGGTCTTGCCCGGTTCCAGCACGATTTGCTGGGCGAACGTGTAGGTCTGTCCCTCGCCCTGCATATCGCTGACGTAGTACACGGCCGGCTGCTCGACAATGCCCTTGAAGCGGAACACACCCTCCTTGACCGCCGCCGAATCGACGATTTCGTTCCCCTCGTAGAGGTAAACCGTGTTTTCGAGACCGGCGATATGGCCGTCGATTACATAGGCGTTTTTGGGCGTGCAGGCGCACAGCGCGGCTGCGGCGACCGCCAGAATCAATGTTTTTTTCATCTTTCTATCTGTTTTTTGAGTTCTTCGACGGTTTTTTCGAGCGTGCGGAGTTGGCGCACCACATCGGGCAGGTTCTTGAACACGGCGGCCGAACGGTGATACTGCATGCCCGGAAGCGCCGGATAACCGAAACGCACCTCGTCGTCGGGCACATCCTTGTCCAGTCCGCTCTTCGAGCCGACTTTCACGCGGTCGCCGATGGTCACATGGTCGGCGATGCCCACCTGCCCCGCCAAGAAGCAGTTGGCCCCGACTTTCGACGTTCCGGCGATGCCCGTCTGCGCCGACGACACGGTATTTTCGCCGATTTGCACGTTGTGGCCCACCTGTATGAGGTTGTCTAATTTCACGCCCCGCCCGATGACGGTCGAATCGGTCTTCGCGCGGTCGATGCAGGTGTTGGCACCGATTTCCACATCGTCCTCGATAACGACGTTACCCAGCTGCGGGATTTTGTCGAATCCGCCCGACGCATTGGGCATGAATCCGAATCCGTCGGCGCCGATGACGGCACCGGCGTGGAGGATGCAACGCTGGCCCACACGGCACCCCTCGTAGATTTTCACTCCGGGATAGAGCACCGTACCCGCGCCGACCGCAACGCCCGCGCCGACATAGACCTGCGGATAAATCTGGCATCCGTCGCCGATGACGGCCCCCGCCTCGACGACCGCGAAATCGCCCACGTAGCAATCCGCGCCGATTCGGGCGTCGGAAGCAACGGAGGCCCGTTCGCTGATACCTTTGCGGCGGGGCTTCGCGGCGTTGTACATTTCGAGCAGTTTGAGCACGCAGGCTCCGGCGTCGTCGACCTTGACGAGCGTCGCCGAGACGGGCTGCGACGGCACGAACGATTTGTCGACCAACACGATGCTGGCGCCGGTCGTATAAAGATACGGCTCGTATTTCGGATTGGTCAGGTAGGCCAGCGAACCGGCTTTGCCGCCCTCAATAGACGACACCGTATGCACGGCAGCCTGTTTGTCCCCGACGATTTCGCCGCCGAGCAGTCCGGCAATCATTTCTGCAGTAAACTCCATATTTTTATTAAATGGCACGGGTCACAAAGTCAACACGGAATACTGAAAGTTACTTTGCTTTCCCACATTGTTATTCACTTCACTGGCACGGGTCGCAAAGTCACCACAAAACATCGAAAGTTACCTTGCTCTCCTCGTTTTTCTTCGTTTCAGGCCGCTTCGCGTTCAGTTTACTTAATAAAATAATCTTCGATACGAATGCCCTGCGGCATAAACTCGTCGACCGAACGGCCGAACGCCAACACCTCGCGCACGGTCGACGATGCGATGTCGGCCACGTCCGACGGCGTAAAAAGCATCACGGTCGTCAGGTCGGGATAGATGCGGCGGTTGGTCGCCTCCATCGTGCGTTCGTACTCGAAATCGGTCGTGTTGCGCACGCCGCGCAGAATGGCACAGGCCCCCATGCGCCGCGCGAAATCGCCCGTCAGGCCCGTATAGACCTGCGCTTCGACGCGCGGCTCACGGGCATAGAGGTCGGCAATCAACCGACGGCGGTTTTCGACCGGCAGCAGTCCCGGTTTTTCGGGATTGCTGCCGATGCCGACGACGACCTTATCGAACAGCCGCAAAGCCTGCTCGACCAGCGCGGCGTGGCCGCGTGTGAAAGGGTCGAACGAACCCGGAAAGAGAACGATGCGTTCCATAACAATCGACTGGCTTGCAACCCTTTTTCGAGCCGTTTTTTCGGCTCGGTCGGGCTGCAATAAGACAAAGGTAGCGTTTTTTTCGGATATACCAAACGGACCGGCTCAACGCTCGATTCGCACGTATTCCGCATAGACGATGCGCGTGTGGGGATTGGCCGGAACAATCTCCTGCCGAATGGCTTTCGTGCCCCAGCGGATGAACAAAAAACGGCGCGGGACACGGTGGACGATTTGGCGCAGCGTGTCGATGCTCTCGACGCGACAAACGACCGAATCGGGCAAAACCGTCCCCTCGACCCGGCACCAAGCGTCGCGCCAACGGAAAAACCGCACCGTATCGTGCACCAGCACGGTGTCGCATTGGCGGACGACGACCGTATCGTGCAACGGTGCGGCGACCGTTATCCGCTGTTCGGCCGCAAGGGTCGCCGCCGCCTCCAACCGGCGCAGCTTGATGCCCAGCGCGCGAATGCGGCGGGCATCTTCGGCCCGCAGTCGTTCGTATTCGGCGCAACGGAGCTGCAGCACTTCCGTCGCGGCCGCCTGCGCACCCGATTCGGTGCGGCGGTACTCGATTTCGGACATCAGCGCAGTCTGATTCTGCCGCAAACGCACGACTTCGGTGCGGTAATGCCGCCAACCGAACACAGTCGCAGCGGTTGCAACCACTGCGTACAACAAAAGGTATTTTTTCATACTGCTATTAATTAGGGTGAATGTCGGCCGAAAGTAATGGGCGAAACGGGCGGACGATTTCTACGTTATTCCGATTCGTTCGGAACGGCGCAGAAAGCTCCCGAAGCCTCAAAACCGTCTTTCGCGCTTACGACGGTTTTCTTAACACCACCGCACTTTTTGTTCCGTCAAAAAGTGCCAAAAACCTCTCCGACGATGTCTCCGCCTACTCGTGCGGCCTAACGCTGGCTGCGGGCGCCTAACGCGGGTTTGCAAGCAAACCGGCCCCTCCGCCGGGCGCTTTTAGTCCGCACTTCGTTTTACGGCTCCGACATCCGGTCGGATTTATAAGTGTGCGGCTTTGCCGCACCATAGTTTCCGCATTGTGAAAATTGCGGATGGTTTTGGGTACCTTTTGCCACCAAAAGGTACACCGCTTTAAGAAAGCGGTTTTAGGCGCGATAGACCGTTATATGGTTTTGGACGGTTCCTGCGCCGTAACCCTATTTGCGGGTCGAAGACTGCGGAGCCTGCGAGGATACGAGCGGGCCTCCGCGGGCGAAGGCTTCGGCCCGCGCGACGCAAAGCGTCGCTGCTATTCGGTGAGAGCGCTTCCTAACCTTCTGAAACCGCAAAGCCGTCCGTAGCGCTTAAAACGGCGTTCTTAACGCCGCGTTAAGAAATCGTTAACAATGCGTTGCGGAGGGCGGGCATCGAAAAAAAAGCCGTAAATTTGTTCGGTTTCCGATTATCATCCGCACTTATGAGCGAATTTTACACCGTCATCGTCGGCATTCTGGCCGTACTCGCTGTAACCGGTCTTTTCGTGGGCGTTACGAACGACGCCGTGAACTTCCTCAACTCCGCACTCGGCTCCAAAGCCGCTTCGATGCGCACCGTGCTGCTGGTGGCGTCGGTCGGCATCGTGCTCGGCGTCGTCACGTCGAGCGGCATGATGGAGGTCGCCCGCAGCGGGTTGTTCAACCCCGGCATGTTCACCTTCCGCGAGGTGATGAAACTCTATTTGGGCGTCATGTTCGCCAACGTCATCCTGCTCGGACTCTACAACTCGTGGGGACTGCCCACGTCGACCACCGTGTCGCTGATTTTCTGTCTGCTGGGGTCGGCTGTCGCCGTGTCGCTCTACAAAATCTACCACGACCCCGCTTTCGGCATCACCGATTTGGGCGATTACATCAATTCGTCGCGGGCGATGGGCGTCGTGTCGGCTATTCTGCTGTCGGTCGTCATCGCTTTCACGTGCGGCACCACCGTCATGTACATTTCGCGGTTGATTTTCTCGTTCCGCTACACCACGCTGTTCCGGCAGTTCGGGTCGCTGTGGTGCGGTGCATCGTTGACCGCTATCGTCTATTTCGCCGTGTTCAAAGGACTGAAAACGCTGCTCGCTGGTTACCGGTTCATCGAAATCATCGACAGCCACCTGCTCGCGGCGCTCTTCATCTGCTGGATTTGCTGTTCGTCGCTGCTGTTCCTCATCCAGCGGTTCAAAATCAACATCCTGCGCATCACCATTCTTTCGGGTGTCTTCGCGCTGGCGCTGGCTTTTGCCGGCAACGACTTGGTCAACTTCATCGGTGTGCCGGTCGCCGGTTTCGACGCCTACTCGATTGCAGGCGCGGCGGGCAACACCGAAATGCTCATGGAACCCCTCGCCGAAAACGTACCGGCCAATTTCTACATTCTGCTGACGGCCGGCGGGGTGATGATTGTCGCTTTGTGGTCGTCGAAAGAGGCTATTCTGCGGGTCACCAAAACCGAACTCTCGCTCTCGACGCAGGGCGAAGACGAACCGGCGCAAGCCGATTCGTCGGTCTTCTCGCGTACGGTCGTGCGCGTCGCGCTCAACATCAACGCGGGGCTCGAACGGGTCATCCCGACGCGCGTGCGCAACGCCATAGCCCGCCGGTTCGAGTACGAGGACGTCGAGCACAGCGGCGCCCCCTACGACATGATTCGCGCGACGGTCAATCTGACCACTTCGGCGCTGTTGATTTCGCTGGCCACGTCGCTCAAACTGCCCCTGTCCACCACCTACGTCTGCTTCATGGTGGCGATGGGTTCGTCGCTGGCCGACCGCGCGTGGGGCCGCGAAAGCGCGGTCTACCGCATCGCAGGCGTCACGACGGTCGTCGCGGGGTGGTTCGTCACGGCATTGGGTGGTTTCCTTATCGCGCTGTTGGTCGGATTCCTGTTGATTTGGGGCGGCACGACGGTATTCGTCCTCGTGACGCTGCTGTGCGGCTGGATACTCTACAAGAGCCGCTTCGCGAAGAAAAAGGAGGAGGAGACGGCCCCCGAAGCCAAAACGAACCACGACATCATCGCTTCGCTGCGCGAGGAGGTCTGCCACACGATGGAGTGCGCGACGAAAATCTACGACCGCACGATGCTGGCCGTCATGATGGAGAACCGAAAAGAACTCCGCAACTTGGTCAAGGAGGCCAACGACCTGTTCTACCAGTCGCGCGACCGCAAGTACACGCTGCTGCCGACGTTGAAGCATCTGCAAACGAGCGACGTCAACACGGCCCACTACTACGTGCAAATCGTCGACTACCTCAACGAAATGACCAAAGCGCTGATGCACATCACGCGACCGGCGTTCGAGCACATCGACAACAACCACGAGGGGCTCTCGAAGGAGCAGGCCAAAGACCTGATGTCGATTAACGACGACGTGGAGCACATCTACCGTCAAATCAACGTCATGTTGCGCAACGGCGACTTCACCGACATCGAGATGGTGCTGGCCCTGCGCGACCAACTGTTCGAGACCATTGCCGATGCTATCAAATCCGAGCTGACGCGCATCAACGAAGCGCGCTCGAACACCAAAGCGTCGATGCTCTACCTGACGATTCTGACCGAGACCAAAAACATGGTGCTGCAATCGCGCAACCTGCTCAAATCGCAGCAATACTTCCTAACCCACCGTGCGGGCGCCTCCACGACGTGGATTAAGCCACAGACCGCCGCCCCGCGCGAATAAACCTGAAACGACCCATGAAACGGAACACCTTTTCGCCGAACGGGCTGCGGTGCATGCTGGCACTCGCAGCTATGATGCTCATGCAGCCGCTTTTCGCCAAAAAACCGGCCACAAACCAACCGGACACCATTGTCCACACTCACGTAAAACAAATGCCGACCTATCGGGACGGCGGCATCGAGCGATTCGCCGGCTGGATGTACGAGGAAGTGCAATACCCGCAGGCGGCGATAGACGCAGGCATCGGCGGAAGCGTAGACTTGCGGTTCGTGGTCGAAACGGACGGCACCATAGGCGAAGTCCGGCTCAAAGCGCCCGACGAAAGGCTGTCGGACGAGGTGACCCGCGTACTGAAATGCGCCGAACGGTGGGAGCCCGGTCTCCACCGGAAACAACCCGCGCGAGTGGGATTGCACTTTGCGGTTCATTTCAACCGGAAAGACACTACGGTGTGCATCCAGCGAATGCCGATGTTTTTGGGCGGCAACTTGCAAACATTTCGGAAATGGGTTCACGCACACGTAACCTATCCGCCGGAAATGAGAAAACAACGCCGATCGGGACAAGTCCTCGTCTCGTTCGTCGTTAAACCCGACGGTTCGCTGGGCGACATCAAACCGATTAAATCGAGCCACCCCGATTTCACGCAAGCAGTTATGGAGGCAGTGCATTCGGCCCCGAACTGGACACCGGGAATCCAGAACGGAAAATTTGTCAATGTCAGATACGTGCTTCCGATCAATTTCAACTTGAACTAACCCGTCTCCGAACATGGACATCGCCCAAGCCAAACGGCGCGAGAATATCGCCGAGTATATTCTCTATTTGTGGCAGTTGGAGGATTTGCTGCGGGCCTTGCAATTCAGTCCCGAAGCAGTCTATTCGCAGCTGGTCGCCCCGCGCAAAGAACTGACCGAAGAACAGAAATCAGCCCACCTGATGTGGTACATGGAGCTGGCCACCCTGCTGCGGCAGGAGGGCAAGGAGGAGAAAGGGCATCTGGAACACACGCTGCACCTCATCGCCGACCTGCACGACCTGCATCTGCAACTGCTCAAACTGCCGGCCGGAGCGCACTACCGTGCGACTTTTGCACGGCTCGAACCCGAACTGCCCCGTCTGCGGGCTATCGTGGGTAATCCGGGCATGAGCGACACGGAGTTGAGTTTCCGCGCACTCTATGCGGCGATGCTCTACCGCATCAAGGGCGAGGGCGAAAAATCGGCCGTCGCCGACACGCTCGAATACATTTCGCCGGTCATCGGCGAACTGGCAGCCCTGCACGGCCGCGTGGAACGTGGCGAGCTCGACCTGTTTTCCAAAGAATAAGTACTTTGCCGGTCGATTGTGCTATCACCGGACAATTAAAGATTGCGACGCTTTGCGTCGCGCGGGCCGCAGCCTTCGCCCGCGAAGGCCCGCCGTTGGCGTTCTTCGCAGTCTCCGTCCCGCAAATAACAGTGATAGCGACCACGACCGACGGATGCCCGATAACCAACAGTCGCGCCTAAACCCCTGTTCTTAACAGGGCGCTTCCGACCGTCGGAAACCAACTGACAGGCCGTAGCGCTAATAAAATCGGAGCCGACACTTGGTGTCGACTCCGAATCTCTTACCTCTACTGCGTCGTAATCGCACAGGGGTTTATGCGTATTTGAACGTCGATTCGTCCGATACGGTCAGTTTCTTGCGGCCTTTGGCGCGGCGGGCAGCCAGCACCTTGCGGCCTTCGGCCGTAGACATGCGCTGACGGAATCCGTGTTTGTTGATTCGCTTGCGGCGCGACGGCTGGTATGTTCTCTTCATTGCCATAGCTATACTGTTTTTGTTGTTTCGATATTTTTACGGATTGCAAAAGTACGACAAAAAAATCAACCGCAAAAATTTTTCGCGAAAAAATTTCCCCGATGCAGGAAAAAGCGCGAAATGTTGCTAACTTTGTCCATAGGTGCGTTCCGTGCGGAAGGCACCGCCCCGAAAACCCGAAAATCCGAACGACCGATTATGTCCCTGTTCAAAGTCGAAGGAGGCTGCCGGCTTCACGGCAGCATCGCCCCGCAAGGCGCCAAAAACGAGGCCTTGCAGATTCTTTGCGCCACGCTGTTGACCCCCGAACGGGTCACCGTGCACAACGTGCCCCAGATTCTCGACGTGCTGCAGCTCATCGAGCTGTTGCGCCGCATGGGCGTCGAGGTGGAGCATCCGTCCGAAGACACCTATACGTTCTGCGCCCGCGACATCGACTTCGACTACCTGCGGAGCGACGACTATCGCCAGCGCTGCACCAAACTGCGCGGTTCGGTGATGCTCATCGGCCCGATGCTGGCGCGTTTCGGCGTGGGGTACATCCCCAAGCCCGGCGGCGACAAAATCGGACGCCGACGCTTGGATACCCACTTTCTCGGATTCCAGAAGTTGGGCGCGAAATTCGATTTCGACGTCGCCGACGAATTTTTCATGGTCGAGGGTAAAAATCTGCAAGGCACCTACATGCTGCTCGACGAGGCTTCGGTGACGGGTACGGCCAACATCGTCATGGCCG
The DNA here is from genome assembly GCA_947178455.1 of uncultured Alistipes sp. GTDB lineage: Bacteria > Bacteroidota > Bacteroidia > Bacteroidales > Rikenellaceae > Alistipes. The sequence goes on from CAMWYI010000006.1 coordinate 13,053, forward strand.
CCGTCATGGCCAAAGGCACGACCACGATTTACAACGCCGCCTGCGAACCCTACCTGCAACAGCTCTGCAAGATGCTCAACCGCATGGGCGCGCGCATTTCGGGCATCGCCTCGAACCTGCTGACTATCGAGGGCGTCGAATCGCTCGGCGGCACGGAACACACGCTGCTGCCCGACATGATCGAGGTGGGCAGTTTCATCGGCATGGCGGCGATGACCCGCTCGGAACTGACCATTACCGACGTATCCTACGAAAATCTCGGCATCATTCCAGCCCAATTCGCGCGAATGGGCATCCGGTTCGAGCAGCAAGGCGACGACATTTACGTTCCGCAACAAGACCACTACCACATCGAGACCTTTCTCGACGGTTCGATTATGACCATCGCCGATGCTCCTTGGCCCGGTCTGACGCCCGACTTGCTTTCGATTTTCTTGGTCGTCGCCACACAGGCCAAAGGTTCGGTGCTGATTCACCAAAAGATGTTCGAGAGCCGTTTGTTCTTCGTCGACAAGCTCATCGACATGGGGGCGCAAATCATTTTGTGCGACCCGCACCGTGCGACGGTCATCGGACACAACCACGAACACCGGCTGCGCGCCACGCGTATGACTTCGCCCGATATTCGTGCGGGTGTGGCACTGCTCATCGCCGCCATGTCGGCCGAGGGCGTTTCGACGATTCAGAACATCGACCAAATCGACCGAGGATACAAGGACATCGACGGACGGTTGAACGCGCTGGGCGCACGCATCACCCGCGTGGAGGATTAAAAGCCATGATGTACGCGAAACCCTTTATAAAGTGGGCAGGAGGAAAGACTCAATTATTGCCTGAAATAAGCCGGAAAATACCGTCTGATTTTTCAGGCAAACGTACTATAACCTACATTGAACCATTCGTCGGCGGAGGAGCGGTTCTGTTTTGGATGCTACAAACGCATCCAGCTATCAAACGAGCCGTTATAAACGACAACAACCCCGATTTAATCAATACCTACAGAATCGTAAAACAACACCCTGATGATTTAATTGTCGCATTGAGATTGTTGCAAAACGAATACCTCCATTTAGACACGGAAAATCGAGAACGATACTATCTGGAAAAAAGAAATTTGTTCAATTTACGAACTTCGCCAAAATTAGATGCAGCTGCATTGTTCCTGTTTCTAAATAAAACAAGTTTCAACGGTTTGTATCGAGTAAACTCAAAGGGACAGTTCAATGTACCCCACGGCCGGTATTCCAATCCGAAAATTTGCAACGAAGAGCTTATCCGAAAAGATTCCGAATTGTTGCAAAATGTTGAAATTTTATGCGGGGATTTTACCGAAACACTGACAATCGCTGATTCCGATTCGCTTTTTTATTTGGATCCGCCGTATAAACCCTTGAGTAAGACATCTTCTTTCAATTCTTACACAAAAGAAGGATTCAATGATATGGATCAAATTCGGTTACGCGATTTCTGTAATGAAATAACCCGAAAAGGGAGCAAATTCATTTTAAGCAATTCCGATGTTCGCGGATTGAATCCCGCCAATGATTTTTTCGATGAACTATACGCCAAATACGACGTTTCCAGAATTTTAGCTACACGAATTATCAATGCGGATGCCAATAAGAGAGGTAAACTGACCGAACTGTTAATCACTAATATCCAAAATCATGAATCGCGATTTTAATACATGGTTAAACTCCTTTCGCGATAATATCGCGGATTACGCATATTACGTCGACTTTGAAAAAGTATATCGGAATACCGATACGTTCAAAATCGAACTGAATATACTGAACTCCCTAATAGGCTCAAAAGACATCGAGCACGATTTTCTCCGGCTGGTAGACCAATATCCGCAGATAATAAAATGTATCCCCGTTCTATTGGCCAAACGAAGCAACGAAATCCAAGTAACCGACGAAACGGGAGTACATCATTACAATTTCCATAAAATGAACCATACCCCGAAACAGTATTGTCTTTTCATGGAAAAAACCGGTTTGTTCGACCTTATCGGCAATCATATCATCAACAATCTGGTGGATTATGTAAGCGGAGTGGAAGTCGGACTGGATTCCAACGCCCGTAAAAATCGAGGAGGTCATTTGATGGAGAATCTGGTCGAACAATATATCGTCAAAGAGGGTTTTGTCAAGGGAGTATCCTATTTCAAAGAAATGACCCTATCCGAAATAGAAAGGAAATGGCATGTGGATCTGTCCGCCATATCCAACAATGGCAAAGCAGAAAAACGATTCGATTTCGTGATAAAAACGGACAATCAGATTTACGGTATCGAAACGAATTTTTATACCAGCTCCGGCTCAAAATTGAATGAGACAGCCAGAAGCTACAAAACAATAGCATTGGAAGCAGCAGGCCTCGACTATTTCACGTTCGTATGGTTTACGGATGGACTTGGTTGGAAGAATGCGAAACGCAATCTGGAAGAAACGTTCGATGTACTCGATACCTTGTTCAATATCAAAGACATGGAAAACGGCGTTATCCGAAATTTGTTCATCCGATAATCCCATGCTCCCTTTTTATAAATCGAAAGACAAAAAATTCACCTTGTTGCTCGGCGATTGCATCGAAACGATGGACCGATTCGACTACGAATTCGATATGATTTTCGCCGATCCTCCTTACTTTTTGTCCAACGACGGGATAACCGTATATGCAGGCAAAGTCACTTCGGTAAACAAAGGCGAGTGGGACCGATCCCATGGGGCTAAACAGGATTTTGCATTCAATCGCGAATGGTTGAAACGATGTCGCGAAAAATTGAAACCGAACGGAACTATTTGGGTAAGCGGCACATACCACAACATATTTTCAATCGCTCAAATATTGAATGAACTGAACTTCAAAATTCTAAACTGCGTAACATGGGCGAAAACCAATCCTCCGCCCAATTTGACCTGCCGGTATTTTACCCATTCATCGGAATTCATCTTATGGGCGCGTAAAGAAAAAAAGAAATTGCACTATTTCAATTACGATTTGATGAAAACAATGAATGGAGGGAAGCAAATGCGTGATGTTTGGACGTTGCCAGCAATCGCGCCGTGGGAAAAAACCTGCGGTAAACACCCTACTCAAAAACCGTTATGCCTTTTATCCCGAATCATTTTATCGTGTACAAAAGAAAACGGATGGATTTTGGATCCTTTCGCAGGAAGCAGCACTACGGGCATCGCTGCCAATTTATTGGAGCGGAATTTTCTCGGGATAGATAACAACGAAACATATTTGGCATTGAGCCGTTCGAGAAAGCTCGAAATCGAGCAACTTTCAAAATACGGAGAGTTAAAAAACAAAGTATATCGGCAACTATTGCAGTCGCCCTTTAATTAAAGAAGTATGTTTTTGGAAAATGCCAGCCGCAAAGGTTGGATCGAAGTCGTTTGCGGGTCGATGTTTTCGGGCAAGACCGAGGAGCTGATCCGCCGCCTGAAACGGGCCCAGTTCGCCCACCAGCGGGTCGAGATTTTCAAACCGCGCATCGACGTGCGTTACTCCGAAGAGGACGTCGTTTCGCACGACGCCAACGCATTCCGTTCGACGCCGGTCGATTCGCCGCAGAACATCCTGCTGTTGTCGTCCGACGTGGATGTCGTCGGCATCGACGAAGCGCAGTTCTTCGACGACAGTTTGGTCGACGTCTGCCGACAGCTGGCCAACAACGGAATCCGCGTCATCGTGGCGGGGTTGGATATGGACTATTTGGGCAATCCGTTCGGCCCGATGCCCGCGCTGATGGCTACGGCCGAATACGTCACGAAAGTACACGCCATTTGCGTCCGCTGCGGCAACTTGGCCCACCACTCGCACCGGCTGACCTCCGACGAAAAACAGGTGCTGCTCGGTGCGCAGGACAGCTACGAACCGATTTGCCGACATTGTTTCAATCATTGTCAAAACTCGAAATCTCACGAAGGGAAATGACCGACGGGGTCGGCAAAGCGGCAAAACGCGAATCGTCGGCCGGCCGAAAAACGCCGCAGGCACTGCCCCTCCCAAAAAATACGCACATATACTATATGCGAAGTAGCGGCGGTGTAGTAATTTTGTAGGGTCAGGATTGAAAACAGAACGCATGGACTACCGGATTGCATTGGTCGACGACCATACGTTGTTCCGCAACGGCTTGCGCGGCTTGCTGGAACACCGCACGGGGTATCGTGTGGTCGGCGAAGCGGGCGGCGGCGAGGAGTTTCTGACGTTGCTCGACGACGGGCTCGAAGCCGACGTCGTATTCATGGACTTCGCCATGACGGGCATCGACGGCGCGCAAACCACCGAACAGGCGCTGGCCAAACGGCCCGACCTGAAAATCATCACGCTGTCGATGTACGGCGAGGAGAGTTATTACACGCGCATGGTCGAGGCCGGTGCGCGCGGGTTCTTATTAAAAGATTCGGATATAAGCGATGTCGTCGAGGCGGTCGAAACGGTCGCGGCGGGCGGTACCTATTTCAGTCCGCAGCTGCTGTCGTCGCTCGCGGGCCGCATGCGCACGCGCGAGGCGGTGAACGACGAGCCCCTTTCGTCGCGCGAACGCGAAATACTGGTCGCCGTGTGTCGGGGGCTGTCGAATCAGGAAATCGCCGACGAACTTTTTATCTCGAAACGCACGGTCGACAAGCACCGCGCCAACATTTTGGAAAAAACCGGTTGCAAGAATACCGCCTCGCTGGTGGTCTATGCCATCCGCAACCGCATTGTGGAAATCTGACGGTCGCCTCCCTGCACTCTCCTTATTACATACAAAAAAAGACAAACTTGGGCAAAGCATGAAAAATAAACCGCTCGACCCAAGTCTACCTGTTATTTATTTAAGAATTATTTATATTTCAACATCTGGGCATTCTGCTATTGTTATTGTTTCTTCGGGACAGGTTGAATGAATAAACTTTATAATATCTTCGTCTGTAACAATTTTAGAGTTTTGAACTGGACTATACGCTGTCCAAATATCACAAACCCAATATCCTGCATTAACATTAATGTTTGGTTTATAACATCTTATAGATCTACCGTCAATTGTCTTTGTAAAAACACCCTTTTCGGTTTCATATTCAAAACCTTCATTTAATAAGAATTCGGCAGACAATGCTTTTTCCATATTTTTTACTTTTTAATCTCTCCTGCCATGACGAAACACGACAGGAGAGAGATTTTATAAATTATTATTATTCATCCAAAAAGGATAAATTTCCATAACACAATAATTTTTTCATACAAAATCAGACTTATAATCTGATGCCAATTTTGAACGTAATCGCACCTATATTAAGCGTATCGTAAACCCTTTGATACGTATAGCCGAAGCCAATATCCAGTTTCTTGTAATTCACGCCGATAGAAGGTGAAAAATAAAGTCCTTCAATGTTGCAGACACTATAACCGAAACGAAAATTCAAAAAAGGTTTTACTTCGCTTTTCGTGAAATAGCCTCGAAAATCGGCGAAAATCGGCACGCCTAAAACATCTGCCGAATGGTAATAGTCGAATCCGAAACCTGCACCGACATAAAGATAGGGAATAATGCGGCAACCATACGATGTAGAAAAATTTACTTGACCTGCCCCATAATCGCGGACATTGATAGAATAACCCATATCAATCGAAAGTTCGTAATGCGGTTGGAACGATGTAGCGGACGGGGATAAGGTTTGTAAGGCAAGGTTTCGTACAAGTGCCTCTTTGGTAACTTTCTCGATTTCGTCGTAGGTGTAGACGAAAACATTTCCGTCAACGGTCTGAATTTTCAGATTTTGATTCGGAATTTGTTCGGTGATGATTCCGCGAATCATGTTGCCGTTTTTCAAATGCACGACTTCGATGAATTGAGCCGATGCGATGCTCGTGCAGAAGCACAGAGCAAAAATCAAAAATAGTTTTTTCATAATGAATCAAAATTAGAATCTGATACCGATTTTGAACGTAATTGCCCCTACATTAATGGTATTGGAATCGTAATAGTAATCATCGACTTTAGCCTTTTGATATGTATAGCCGAGGCCAATATCCAGACTTCTGTAATTCATGCCGATAGAAGGTGAAAAGTAAAGTCCTTTAATATCGCAGACACTGTAACCGATGCGGAAATTCAAAAAGGGTTTCACTTCGCTTTTCGTGAAATAGCCTCGAAAATCGGCGAAAATCGGAATACCGAAAACATCTGCCGAATGGTAATAGTCGAATCCAAGACCCGCACCGACATAGAGATAGGGAATGATGCGGCAGCCATGCGATGTGGAAAAGTTTACTCGACCTGCCTTATAATCGCTGACATTGATAGAATAACCGATATCGAGCGAACCTTCGTAATGTGGTCGGGGCGATACAGCAGTCACGGTTGATGTCCGTAAAGCATGATTTCGTACAGGCACTTCTTTCGTGATTTTTTCAATCTCGTCGAACGAATAAACGAACACATTTCCGTCGCCCGTCTGAATTTTCAGATTCTGATTAGGGATTTGTTCGATAATGGTGCCGCGAATGATGCTGCCGTTCTTCAAATGAACGGTCTCCGCATACTGGGCCGATGCTACACCTGCAAAGCAGCAGAAAACGAAAAGCAAAAACAGCTTTTTCATAATAAATAGATGTTTTTTCACCGTATCGACTCCGCTGCGGTGGGTTAGCAAATGGATTAATTAAAATGAAGAAAGTGTGGAGTCGTCCGTTTATCTGAGTAGAGGTTCTGGAATACCCGCAAACAAATAAACAATACCCCACACCGAATAGTTAGAGGTATCAAGAATGATACGAAAACTATAAACGGTGATGAATGTCCTGTACTGCTTATCCTTGTTTGCTTGAAATTTTCCAGATTTCTACTCAAGGATTAGCGAAACACTTTCACTAAACAATATGTCGCAGTCCGCAACAGAACTGCACGACAAATTTAGGAATTAGTTTCGCAATACGCAAACACTCGTTGGGGTATTGTCGTCGAAATATGTCATTGCAAAGTTGAGAAAAACAAAATTTTTCTGCAACAGACTTGACACTGGATACCGATTTTTGTTGGTTGTAACTTGGAGCAGAACGCGATGCGAAAACGCACTCGCAATTTCAGCCATAATACTTCCGACAGAAATCAAAACGAGACCGGCTGCAAAATTGTTTTTTGCAGCCGGTCTCTCTTGACATATTAAGACTCTTTCGAGCCGAATCCGAGATTTGAACTCGGGACCCCTTCATTACGAGTGAAGTGCTCTACCGCTGAGCTAATTCGGCCTTGCGAAACCACCGCTCCGTTCTCGGGGACGTACTCGCATACGCCCGCGCCTTGCGACGGTTCCTCCCTTTGCGGGACTGCAAATATCCGAAAAAATTTCTTTTCCCGCAACAATTTTGCAAAAATTCTCGCTTTTCTTGTTATATTCGCACGAAATCCGCATCGCAATGATTACTTTCTGCATTTGTCTGGTGCTGCTCATCACCGCTTATTTCACCTACGGCCGCTATCTCGAACGGCTCGCCGGCGCCGATGCCGCGACCCCGACGCCCTGCCACCGCTTGGCCGACGGCGTGGATTACGTCCGGCTTCCCCGCTGGCGCACCTTTCTGATTCAGCTGCTCAACATCGCCGGTACGGGCCCGATTTTCGGCGCCATACTGGGGGCCTGCTTCGGGCCGGTCGCTTTTCTGTGGATTACGTTCGGCGGCATCTTCATGGGGGCCATGCACGACTATCTGTCGGGCATGATGCTCGTGCGCAACGACGGATTGAGCATCCCCGAAGTCATCGGACGCTATCTCGGCAACGGCATGCGCCAGTTCATGCGCATTTTCTCGGTCTTGCTGCTCGTGCTCGTCGGGGCCGTCTTTGTGTTGAGCCCCGCCCAGCTGCTCACGACGCTGGCGCCCGAAATATCGGTGCCGACGTGGGTATGGATTATTTTGGCCTACTATTTCGTGGCGACGCTGCTGCCTATCGACCGCATCATCGGACGAATCTATCCGATATTCGGCATCGCCCTCATCGTCATGGCGCTGGGACTGCTCGGCGCACTCGTGTTCGGCCACTGGCAAATACCGGAACTCACCCCCGCGACCTTCAAAAACTTCCAGCTCGACCCGCACCGGCTGCCTGTCGTGCCGACCTTGTTCATCACCATCGCCTGCGGGGCGATTTCGGGATTCCACGCCACGCAATCGCCTCTCATGGCGCGCTGCGTAGGCAACGAACGCGAATGCCGCAGCGTGTTCTACGGCGCGATGATTTCCGAATCTATCATCGCGCTGATTTGGGCGGCCGTCGCCATGGCTTTCTTCGGCGGGCCTGCGGGCCTTTCCGCCACGATGGGCCAAGCGGGCCACGACCCCGCATGGGTGGTCAACACCGTATCGAACGGCACGCTGGGACTTTTCGGCGGCATTTTGGCCCTGTTGGGCGTCGTCGCGGCTCCGATTACGTCGGGCGACACGGCCTTCCGGTCGGCGCGGCTCATCATCGCCGACATGCTCCGCATCGACCAGCGCAGCGAACTCAAACGCTTCGCTATCTGCATCCCGTTGTTCATCGCGGGTTACGCCATTACGCAGCTGCCGTTCGGCATCGTATGGCGTTATTTCGCATGGACGAACCAGACGCTGGCCACCGTCGTGCTGTGGGCCGTCGTCGTATGGCTGTGCCAACGGCGCGCCAACCGCTGGGTGGCGCTCATTCCGGCTGTGCTGATGACCTATGTCTGCACGTCGTTCGTCTTCGTCTCCGACCAGTTTTTCGGCATGACCGACCGCGCGACGGCCTATGGGCTGGCATTTTTCGCAACGGCCGCAATATCCCTAACCCTCTTAATAAGCATGCGAGGCGATGCAAAAAACCGCTCTTAATCCCACGCCCGACCAGACGTTCGAGCTCGCAGGCGACACATTTATTAAAGCGCTGGATTACAGCAAGGCCTTGCAGGCAACGGGCCGCGTCGAAGAAGCCTGCAACGAACGCTACCGCGCCGTCCAGCAGCTGGAAGAACTGCTGCCCGACAACGAGGAAATCAACCTCGAATGGAACCACCGCAACTCGCGGGCGGCATTGGAACTGGTCGAGGCATCGGCTATCGACCACTTTCTGATAAACGATTTCGAGATGTCGGCGGCCCTGCTCGAATTGCTGTTGGAACTCGACCCCGAAGACCATTTGGAGGCGTGCGAGCTGCTGGCATTCGACTACTTGGCGATGGACGAGCACGAATCGTTCGACGAGGTAATCAACGACTTGTCGGACAAGAGTGCCGCACGCGTCGTATTGTTATTGTGGTCGGCTCACCGGCGCGAGGGTCGGTTGCCCGACGGCGAGTTGCGACGGTTCAAAGAACGGTTCGCGCCCTATTACGCCGAATTTACGGCAGCGGAGCATCCCGCCGATGCCGCCTACCTGCGCGACATCGAGAGCGAACGGCCGTCCCTCGCGGCGCAGGCGCGCGAATTGTGGCTGCGCACCGAAAATCTGTGGGCTTTGTGGCCCGATTTCATCGAAGCCTTGCGGCAGAGCTGACCCGCCGATCCCGACGAATCTGTCCCTAAAACAAGAGGTCGTACGTTTGTGCGACCTCTTGTTTCGTATATTCCGACACGCGGTTACTCCTCGTCCGTGTCGGTGTAGGCTTTCAGTAATTTGTCTTGGACATCTGCCGGGACTTGCTCGTAGGAAGCGAACTTCATGGTATAGGTCGCCGAACCCGAAGTCAACGACGACAACGAAGTCGAATAACGATACAATTCGGCCAACGGCACCAAAGCGTTCAGCCGGTCGAATCCCTTGTCCGATTCCATGCCGGCAATCATCGCGCGACGGTTCTGCAAGTCGCTCATCACGGCCCCCATGTACTCCGACGGCACGAGCACCTCGACGTTGTAAATCGGCTCCATGATTTTGGGCCCGGCATTGCGGAACGCCTCCTTGAATGCGTTGCGGGCGGCCAATTTGAACGAAATTTCGTTCGAATCTACGGGGTGCATCTTGCCGTCGTAGACCACGACGCGGATGTCGCGGGCATAGGAACCCGTCAGCGGGCCCTCGTCCATCTTCTCCATGATGCCTTTCAAGATAGCGGGCATGAAGCGCGCGTCGATAGCACCGCCCACAATCGCCGAATAAAACTGCAATTTGCCGCCCCACGCCAAATCGTACTCCTCTTTCGTCTTGACGTTCACGACCAAATCGCCCTTGCCCGGCACCTTGTAGTTTTTCGGTTCCGGCATGCCGTCGTAGTAGGGTTCGATGATGAGGTGCACCTCGCCGAACTGACCCGCACCGCCCGACTGTTTCTTGTGACGATAGTCGGCCTGCGCTACCTTCGTGATAGTCTCGCGATAGGGAATCTTCGGTGCGATGTATTCGTAGTCGAGTTTGTTTTCGGTTGCGATGCGGCGGCGCAGGATGTTCAGATGATGCTCGCCCTGACCCTGAATAATGGTCTGTTTCAGCTCTTTGGAGTACTCCACCAAAATGGTCGGGTCTTCGTAGCGGGCATCGGCCAGCAGTTTGCCCAATTTCTCCTCGTCGTTCTGCTCTTTGGCTTTGACGGCCGCCCGATAACGCGGTTCGGGGAACACGATCGGCGCAATGGTCACCGGTTCCGACGGAGCCGCCAGCGTGTCGTTCGTGCGCGTGCCTTTGAGTTTCACCGTGCAGCCGATGTCGCCCGCCGACAACTCCGTCACCTTGATGCGATTCTTGCCCGCGACGGCGAACAGCTGCGAAATTTTCTCCTTGTTGCCCGTGCGGGTGTTGACCAACTCGGTGCCCTCGGCGATGCGGCCGCGAATGACACGGAAATAGGTGATTTCACCGATATGCTGTTCGATTTGGCTCTTGAAAACGAACGCTACGGCCGGTGCTTCGGCATCGGCGTCGACCTCTCGGTCCTCGACCGTGCGGAATTTCGGGGCTTTCAGCGGGCCCGGAGCCACGTTGATGACAAACTCCATGAGGCGTTTCGTGCCGATGTCGCGTTTGCCGCTCGCGCAGAAAATCGGCATCACCTCGCGTTTCGACAGCCCGATTTTCAGACCGGCCCGGATGTCGTCCTGCGTCAGCGTCCCTCGTTCGAAATAGAGCTCCATGAGCGCCTCGTCGTGTTCGGCCGCCATTTCGACCAGTTCGCGGTTGAGCTGCTGGGCCCGCTCCATCTCTTCGGCCGGAATTTCCAGCTCCTCGCGGTGTCCGTCGTTGTCCTTGAAGCGGTACATCTTCATCAACAGCACGTCGATGAAAGCGTTGAACTCCGGCCCCTGATTGACGGGATACTGCAC
>CAMWYI010000007.1 GCA_947178455.1 uncultured Alistipes sp.
CGACCGCCAAATCGAAGCTCAACGTCTCGATAATTGAGCCGGGCAGGCAGCGCGAGTGGCCAGCGTAGTCGATTTTGGCCCCTTCGACCATCAGGAAAAATCCTTTGTTGCCCCGCTCCTGCAACTTTTCGATCGAAGCGCGGGTGGCATCGGCCAACAGGCAGAGATTGCTCTCTTGGGCCGCTTCGTCCATCCGTTCGTCGATGCAGATGACCGGCCCCTTGTCCGCATTGATTTCGTCGACCGAGCGCACGAAGTTGTAATGTTTTTGCAGTTCGCCGACCAAATCGAGGCCGTCGCCCCGCTCGGTGAACTGGCGGATTCCGCTGCCGCAAAGCAGGTCGATGCGGCCGTCGAGCAACCAACGGGTCAGTTCGTCGGAGTTGTCGCGCTCGACCGAGTGGCCGTAGAAAGCCGTCGGCGTGGCATCGACCGCATTGCCGAGCGTCAGCACGCCCACCGAACGGCCCTTGTCGTGGAAATAATCGCTCAACGAGGGATAAGGCGTTCCGTCGCTGCTCATGGCGATATGGCGATTGTCGTGCCGTTCGCCCGTCGCTAGCGCACTGCCGCCTGCGGCCGAATCGGTAGTAAACGAATCGAGCGCATGGTTGATTTGCAGCCCGATGTGTTTCATTTGCAGCATCGTAAGCCCCTTGTTGGCATACGACGCGGCCATGATTTGCGGCAGTCCCATCCCGTCGCCGATGAGGTAAATCACATTTTTGATTTTGCCCTTTCCGCCATCGTTGCGGTAGGTGGGCCGGTAGAGTTCGATGCCCTGCGAGAGTTGGAGTTTGTCATTCTGAAAACCTCTGAAATCGCGCGTTGTCTTGTCCAAACGTTTGGTGCCCGTCGTGCCGCCAACGGCATCGCGGTGTTCGCCGATACGGAAATTCTTGTTGCCGAAATCGGCGAAGAAAGCGGCGCAGACGGCCGGATAGTCGGTATTGATGTAGTCCACTCCCATGTTATACAAGGTGTAATAGACCGTCGTGCCTTCGGGTGCGTTCCAGAAACGGACGGGTTTTCCCAGCGCATGGGCACGGTCGATGACGCCCTCCATGGCGATGCGTTCCGACGGGAGGATGCTCCCCTTGCCGTTCCAGTGCGTCAGTTCGCGCAGGTTGCCGCTGAACAGCGCGATGCGTTCGAGTTGGGCGGGCGTGTAGGTGCGGTCCCACTCGCCGTCGAATGCAATCCATGCGGGATAACGCTCGAAATCGACCGGTTCGGGCACGCGGCCCGTAACGACCACGTGCACTGCCTGCGGACTGCGGGTCGAATCGAACACTTCGGGCCAGCGGCCCAGCAGCTCGACTACGGCGCATAGCGTGGGTTCGGTCTCCGATTTGAGTTCGACCATCAACTGCAACGGAGCATCGCTGTCGCGGAAGGCCCGCCCGCCATTGCGTCCAAAGAGCGTCACGAGCGGCTCGACATAGAGCGACTCGAAATCGAAATCGGGTCGCAGGTCGGAGACATCATGACCCACCAGCAGCCGACCCTCGTGCAGGAATACGTCAGCCTCAATGGAGGACGCCTGCTGCGAATAGGCCTCGTAGAACGGCACACGACGGGTATAATCGTTGTGCGAATGAATCTGCACGGGCAGTTGAGCCGATGCACCGCCGCTGAAAAGAGCCATTGCGGCGAAAAGAGCGATTTTGCGGATATTTTTCATGATTTTGTCAATTATATTCATTCGGTGAATCGGAAAGATGCCTCGACGGGCGCATGGTCGGAGAGATAGCCGTCATCGTACACATCGGGCAGAATGCGGCAGTAATCGCAGGTCAGCCCCTCACCATAGAAGATGAAGTCGATGAGCGGACGTTCCGCTTCGGGCAACGCCCCGAAGTCCGAAAAACTCCACTCCGAGCCGTGCCGCTCGGCAGCCGAATGCCATGCGCTGTGCAGCGTATTGTCGCGCAGGACGTGGGCGATGACCGTCGATTGCGGTTCGGCATTGAAATCGCCCGTGAGCAGCACGGGACGGCCGCCTGACAAGACAGCGATGCGCTGCAACAGCAGCGCGACCCCTTCGCGCCGTGCCGTTTCGCCCACATGGTCGAGGTGGGTGTTGATGAACAGGAACTCGCGGTCGCCCTTGTCGCGCAGGACAACCCACGTAGCCAAACGTTCGCACGCGCCGTCCCACCCTTTCGAGCCTGCGATTTCGGGGGTTTCGCTCAACCAGAAAGTGCCCGAATCGAGCAGCGCGAAACGGTCGGTGCGGAAGAATACGGCATTGAACTCGCCTGCGCGGGCACCGTCTTCGCGTCCCACGCCCACCGCGGTGTAGTCGGACAAACGCGATTGCAGGTCATCGAACTGGTTGCACAGCAACTCCTGCGTGCCTAACAAATCGACCTGCTCCGAGCGAATCAGTCGGCCGATGCGGTCGCGACGGAACTGCCAGTTGTCGGCACCGTCTTCGGAATTGTCGTAACGCATGTTGAGCGTCATGACGGTCAAGTCGTCCGGTGCCGCAGCCGTGCCGCACGATGCACACGCAACCACAACACACAGAATAATAAAAAGTCGTTTCATGTGGATAGTCATCGGTTATCGAATGAACAATCGTTCGGCGGGCACCGGCGCGAACGAATCGCTGTCGGGCAATTGCCAGCCCCACGAGAACTCCTCGCCCTCGTAATCCTCGAAATAGAGCAGCCGGAACGGATACAGCCCCTCTTCCAGAGCGACACGTCCCGTTGCGGTCACGGCGGCATGCGAGCCGTCGTTGTCCACCACCTTGCGGTCGCCGATGTAGAGCACGCTGCCGTCGTCGCTGCGGGTGCAGAAACTCCACACGCCGCGCTGCGGAATGCGAATCAACCCCTCGAACACATAACCGAAGTGGTCGGGCTGCGGCGCAGCGGCAATCGAGGGTTCGGGCATCGTGCCCCGACCTGCCAACCGGCCGCGCACGATGTCGGCCGTGCGGGAGAAAGCGCCTTCGTAATAGCGATATGCCACACCCTGCTTCAGAGCCTCAACGACAACAGGCCGGAGGAATTCGGCCCGCTCGGCCCGAACGGTCATGATGTTGCTCGGTTCGGCACCCGCCTTGAAAGCGCGGGCCCGCAGCGTCAGCGAACGGTCGATGCGCAAAGGCGCGGTGTAAAGCGGCGAATCGGGGCCGGGCTGCGACCCGTCGGTCGTGTAGCGGATTTCGGCACCGTCGGTCGTCGTATGCAGCTCGACGTCGACCGGTTCCGCGAAAAGGTTGAGGTCGCTGGTCGTGTAGGGCACTGAAACCCGTTCGCCCGTCGTGAACGAATAGGGCCGCGCCGCTTCGTCGGTGCCACGCGCGGTATTCGGCTGGGCCTGCAACGCGAAATGCAGCTCGCCGCCCTCCATGAGCTGGTCGTAGGTCAGGAAATTGCGTTCGACGGGGGTTCCGTTGAGCGCTACTGAGGCGATGTAGGTATTGCGCTGCGGACGGTCGGCCGTGATGCGAAGCGTCCGGCCGTTGGCCAGCCGCACGGTGGCTTCGGGAAAGAGCGGAGTGGTAAGAGCGAACTCCGATGTCCCCGGGCAGACCGGATACAATCCCAGCGCCGAGCAGACGTACCATGCCGACATCTGTCCGCAATCCTCGTTGCCGATGATGCCGTCGGGCGTGGGGGCATACATTTCGTCGAGCAGGCGGCGGGTCAGTTCCTGCGTCTTCCACGGCTGGCCCACCCAGTTGTAGAGGTAAGCCATGTGGTGGCTCGGCTCGTTGCCGTGCACGTATTGGCCCAGTAGTCCCGTGATGTCGCACAGCCCCATATCATCGGGCGATTCGAGCGTGAAAAGCCGGTCGAGCTCCTGCACGAAGGTCTCGCGGCTGCCGAAAAGCTGTTCCAGCCCCTGCACGTCGTGCGGCACGAAGAAGCGGTATTGCCACGGCGAAGCCTCGGTGTAGTCGCGTCCGGCGACGAGTTCGTCGAACGGAGCGGCCCACCCTCCGTCGGCCCGACGTCCCCGAAAGAAGCGAACCGAACCGTCGAACACATGCGCATAGTTGAGCGCACGGGCATAGTAGGTGCGGGCTTCGTCGGTGCGGCCCAGCGCCTCGGCCATGCGGGCGATAGCCCAGTCGTCGTAGGCGTATTCGAGCGTGCACGATACCGATTCGCGTTTGCTGTCGGCCGGAATGTAGCCCGCAGCGACATAGCTATCCGAACCCTTGCGGTTGATGTTCGACGAACGAATCATGGCGTCGAGCGCATGGTGGCCGTCGAAGCCGCGAATGCCCTTCATCCAAGCATCGGAAATGACCGACACGGCATGATAACCGATCATAGTGCGAGTTTCGCCCGAAGCCAGCGGCCAAATGGGTAGTTCGCCCGTCGCATCGTACATGTCGAGCATGCCCGCAATCATGTCGTTCACGAAAGTCGTGTCGACGAGCGTCTGCAACGGATGCCATGCGCGGAACGTGTCCCACAACGAGAGCGTGGTGTAGTAGTTGCGGCCGACGGGCACGCGGCCGATTCGACCGTCGTGACGCCGGTACTCGCCCGTCACGTCGTTCATTCGGTTGGGTGTCAGTTTAGTGTGGTATTGTGCCGTGTAGAATATCGTGCGCTGGTCGCGCGTGCCGCCGCTGACGGTGATGTCGCTCAACGCCTCGCACCACGCCTCGCGGGTGCGGGCATGCACGGCATCGAAATCGAGTTCGGCGGCTTCGGCCAGCCGATTGGTGCGGGCGTTGTCGATGCTGACCGACGAAAGGCCTACCGCAATCGTGAGCTGCCGCACGTCGGGGGCGAAAGTCAGCACGGCCTGTTCGTTGCCGAGCAGCTCCACCGATGCGAACGGCTCCGAAAAGCGGGCCGAAAAGTAGACATGATGGTCGTCGACCCACCCTTGCGTGCGCCGCATGCCGCACAGTTCGTCCGATGCGGTTTGCGTCAATTCGGTGCGGTCGACCCGTTCGTCGGTGATAGTGTGCATCAGGTCGACGACGACCCTGCGCGTTCCCTTGCCGCTGAACGTATAGCGGTGTACGCCGGTGCGGGGCGCAGCGGTCAGCTCCACTTTCAACCCTTCGGCGGGCAATGCGACGGCATAATAGCCACACGAAGCCCGTTCGTCGCGATGCGAAAAGACGTAAGCATGGGGCCGGAACGTCCCGTCGGCGACGACCGTGTCGCACAACGTGGGATAAAACAGCACGTCGCCCAAGTCGATACATCCCGTACCGCTCAAATGGGTGTGCGAGAATCCGTCGATAGTGCGGTCGTCGTAGTGATAGCCGGAACAGGCGTCCCAGTCTCCCGCGCGGGTGTCGGGACTGAGCTGCACCATGCCGAACGGGGCGGAAGCGCCCGGATAAGTATGTCCGTGAAATCCCGTACCGATAAACGGGTCTACGCAGTCGATCGGTTCGACGGACTGCGTACATGCGGCCGCAGCGAATGCTACGCATGCCGTCAGAAAAATCCTCATCATGTCCGGTTAGTGTTTTATGTTAACAAATTTAGCGGGTGCCGAAACGGCACAAGGGGGCAAATTGCGCTTTTCCACCCTCATATCGCGCAAATTCGATTTCCGACACGGAGCAGCCGCACAAAAAGCCGCCGGAATTTTTCTTTTTCGCCGAAAAAAGTTAATTTTAACCGACAAAAATTGCCGCGATGGCGAACATCATCTTTTTAAGCGATTTTTCGGAGGCTTATGCCCGCGAGCTGTTGCAGGGCATTGCGCACTATGCGCACGACACGGGCCAAGCGTGGAGCCTTTGTCGGTTGCCGCTCTCGATACGCGACCAATTCGGGGTCGAAGCCGTCGTAGAATGGGCCTTGCGGATGAAAGCCGACGCCGTCATCGGGCAATTCCACAATACGGACAACGTCGAACTCTTCCGCGAAAAGGGTATCATCGTCATCGCCCAAGATTTCAAAAAACGCTTCACGACGATTCCCAACATCACCGGCCCGCACCGGCTGGCCGGCAAAATGGCGGCTGAATACTTCCTTAAAAAGGGATTCCGCAACTTCGCATTCTATGGCACGCGCGATTTCGTGTGGTCCGACGAACGCTATCAGGGTTTTCGGGAGACGATTGCACAGGCCAATCCCGACTTTACGTTCTCGGCACTGCGGAGTTCGTCCTATACGAGCCTGTGGTTTTACGACCCGATTCGGTTGTCGATGTGGTTGCAATCGCTACCAAAACCGGTCGCGATTATGGCGAGCGACGACAACCACGCCTACCAAATCACCGAAGGATGCCGCCAAATTGAGGGGGGGGGAAAGTTCCACATTCCCACAGACATAGCGGTTTTGGGAGTCGATAACGACGAGAGCATCTGCCGACTTTCGATACCCAATCTTTCCTCGTTGAGCCAGCATGTCGAACAGGGCGGATACGACACCGCCAAACTCATCGACAAGTTGATGCACGACCCCGAAGCGGAATACGAAGACATCATGGTGATGCCCTCCGACATCGTGACCCGCCAATCGACCGACATCTATGCCAACAACGACCCGCACATCGCGGCGGTGCTGCGTTACGTGCACGAAAACATCAGTCAGAAAATTACGGTCGACGACCTCGTGAAATTAGTGCCGCTATCGCGGCGGTTGCTCGAAACCCGCTTCAAGAAGTGCATGGGCACGTCGATTTACGACTACATCATCCGCATTCGCATCGAGAAGATGAGCCAGCTGCTGCGCGAAGGCATGAACGTTTCGGAGGCTGCTATGGAGCTGGGATTCTCCGACATCAAGAACATCTCCCGTTCGTTCCGGCAGCTCAAACACGTCACCCCTTCGGAATACCGGCAGCAGGTCATGCTCAAACGGCGGGACACGGCGAAATCGGAATAGCCGACCGAAAAAAAATTTGCACAGTTGCGGCAAAATCGCTACTTTTAACCTCCCTAAAACGCAACCTGCATCCATGAAAAGTTTAGGTATCGACGTCGGTTCGTCGTCCGTCAAAGTTTCGCTGCTCGACATCGCGACGGGCGAATGCGTCGCCTCGTCGACCAATCCCAACACCGAAATGCGCATCGACGCCCCCCGCGCGGGCTGGGCGGAACAAGACCCCGAAATGTGGTGGCACTATGCCTGCGAGGGCATCCGCGCCCTTGCCGCCGAACACCCCATGCGCGAAGTGGTTTCTATCGGCATCACCTATCAGATGCACGGGCTGACGCTACTCGACCGTGCCGGAAATCCGCTGCGCAAGGCGATTATCTGGTGCGATTCGCGGGCCGTCGAAATCGGTGCCGAAGCATTGCAGGGCATCGGGCCGGAGTTCTGTCTGGCGCACACGCTCAACTCGCCCGGAAACTTCACGGCGTCGAAACTCGCGTGGGTGAAGCGCAACGAACCCGAAATTTTCGCGAAAGCCGCCCACGCGCTGCTGCCGGGCGACTACATTGCCTACCGGCTGTCGGGCGAAATAGGGACTTCGGTCAGCGGCCTTTCGGAACAAATTCTGTGGGACTTCAAGGAGGAACGCCGCGCCGACTTCGTAGCCGATTATTACGGCATTCCGCACGACCTCATCCCCGAAGCGGGCGTCTCCATCGGCATTCAGGCCCGCACGAACCGCACGACCGAAGAACAGCTCGGCATTCCGCAAGGCACTCCTATTTCTTATCGCGCAGGCGACCAGCCCAACAACGCCTTTTCGCTCAACGTCATGGAAGCGGGCGAAATCGCTGCGACGGGCGGCACGAGCGGTGTCGTCTATGGTGTGGTCGACACGCCCCGCGCCGACCCGCTGTCGCGCGTCAACACTTTCGTACACGTCAATCACCGGCCCGACGCGCCGCGTTACGGTATTCTGCTGTGCATCAACGGCACGGGCATCCTCAATGCGTGGGTGCGGCGCAACGTCGTGCAGCAAACGGCCGACTACGCGCAGATGAACGACCTCGCCGAGCAGGTTCCAGCCGGTTCGGAGGGGTTGCTGGTACTGCCATTCGGCAACGGAGCCGAGCGCGTGCTCGAAAACCGCACGACGGGAGCCGGCATCGTCGGCATCGACCTCAATCGCCACACGACGGCCCACATTCTGCGGGCTGCGCAGGAGGGCATCGCCTATTCGTTCCGTTACGGCATCGACATCATGCGCGGCATGGGGTTGAAACCCGATGTCATCCGCGCAGGCAAGGCCAATTTATTCCTCTCGCCGCTGTTCCGCCGCACGCTGGCCACGCTGACCGGCGCCCGCATTGAGCTGTTCAACACCGACGGCGCGCTGGGTGCGGCACGCGGAGCCGCTTTGGGTGCAGGGCTCTACCAATCGCGCGAGGAGGCGTTCGCCTCGCTGCGCCGACTGGAAACGGTGGAACCCGTCGCCGCCGACCGCGAAGCGTTGGAAGCGGGCTATGCCGCATGGTGCCGCGCGGTGGAATCGAAACTCAACGAACAATAACCTAAATAACAACACACGAAAATGGCTACAAAACAGTATTTTCCCGAAGTCGGCAAAATCCCGTTCGAGGGTGCCGGCTCGAAAAATCCGATGGCGTTCCACTACTACGACCCCGAAAAGGTGGTCAAGGGACGCAAAATGAAGGATTGGTTCCGTTTCTCGATGGCGTGGTGGCACACCCTCTGCGCCGAGGGCGGCGACCAGTTCGGCGGCGGCACCAAGAAATTCCCTTGGAACGAGGCCGCCTGCCCCGTCGAGCGGGCCAAAGCCAAGATGGACGCCGGATTCGAGTTCATGCAGAAAATCGGCATCGAGTACTACTGCTTCCACGACGTCGACCTCGTGGACGAGGCTGCGACGGTCGAGGAGTATGAAAAGAATCTGAAAGAGATCGTCGCCTATGCCAAGCAGAAACAGGCCGAAACGGGCATCAAACTACTGTGGGGCACGGCCAACGTCTTCGGGCACGCCCGTTACATGAACGGCGCGTCGACCAATCCCGATTTCGATACGGCGGCCCGCGCGATGCTGCAAATCAAGAACGCCATAGACGCGACTATCGAGCTGGGCGGCGACTGCTACGTCTTCTGGGGCGGCCGCGAGGGCTACATGTCGCTGCTGAATACCGACATGAAGCGCGAAAAGGAGCACATGGCCACGATGCTGCGCATGGCGCGCGACTATGCCCGCGCCAAAGGATTCAAGGGGACGTTCCTCATCGAGCCCAAACCCATGGAGCCGATGAAACACCAGTACGATGTCGACACGGAGACCGTCATCGGCTTCCTGCGGGCGCACGGGCTGGACAAGGACTTCAAAGTCAATATCGAAGTAAACCACGCGACGCTCGCGGGCCACACGTTCGAGCACGAGCTGCAATGCGCCGTCGACGCCGGTATGCTGGGTTCGATCGACGCCAATCGCGGCGACTACCAGAACGGCTGGGACACCGACCAGTTCCCTATCGACCTTTACGAAATGGTGCAGGCGATGCTGGTCATCCTGCGCGGCGGCGGTTTGCAGGGCGGCGGCACGAATTTCGACGCCAAGACCCGCCGCAACTCGACCGACCCCGACGATATTTTCATCGCCCACATCGCCGCAATGGACGTCATGGCGCGTGCGCTGTTGATTGCCGCCGAAATCCTCGACAATTCGCCCTACTGCAAGATGCTGGCGGAACGCTATGCCTCCTACGATTCGGGCGAGGGTAAACGCTTCGAGGAGGGCCGCATGACGCTCGAAGAAGCCGCCGAACACGCCCGCAAGCACGAACCCGTGCAGCACAGCGGCAAGCAGGAGCTGTACGAAGCTATCGTCAACATGCACATCTGACGCTCGGTTTCATACCTGCACGAAAAGGCCTCCGTTTTTGCGACGGAGGCTTTTTTGCATAAAATTCGGTAATCACTATCCGATTTCACACTGCATTGCTTCTCTCCGTGTTTTTGGCGAGTTGCAACCTACCTGTTCAACGCTGCGGGACGAAGACTGCGGACGGCTCGACACGCAAGTGGCGGGCCTCCGCTGGCGGAGGCTTCGGCCCGCGCCGCTTTAAGAAAGCGGTTCTAAACGCAGCAGACCCTCTCTGTTTTAATGACCATCATTTTCGCTCCCGCCAGTCTTTTTGCAATTAACTTCGGTGACGGCGCAGGGAGTTTCCGAAGCCCCCCAACCTCCCTTCGCGCTTAAAAACCCCGTTTTTAACGGGGCGTACGACTGCCGCACCCAGCGCAAAGAGCAGAATCAACACCGACGCGATGCCCGTCACCGTTTCGACCGCTCCCCACGCCGGTGCCCGGAACCGCCACTCGACGGTATGCCGGCCGGCCGGAAGCGACATGGCGCGCAACACGTAATCGGCTCGGAAATAGGGAGCCTCCACGCCGTCGACATAGGCTTTCCAGCCCTTGTCGTAGAAAATTTCGGAGAAGACGGCGACACCCGCTTCGGGCGTGCTGTACGCGTATTTCAAATAGTTGGGGCGGTACTCCTCCAACCGAATCGAACGTATCGGTTCCGGCAAATCCCGAATCGCCCCCTCGGTCGCATCGGCGTTCGCCAACACCGCCACCGCTTCGGCATCCGAAGCGGCCACGACGGCCGTCGTCCGCAGGTCGACTTCGCCCAGCAGGTCGATTTCCTGCTGCGGTGTCGCGGCCTCGACAGCACGGTCGACGAACCATGCCGCGCCGAACTCCGTGCCGCGCAGCACGGCTTGCGGCGTGCCGTCGTCCGCCGGTACAATCGCATAGCGGGTATTCAGCATGTCCAGCACGCCCTCGTCCATGCGGCTCAAATAGCGGTCGATCAAATCCTGATACCGCGCCAGCTTCGCCCCGTGATACCCGCCGACCGAACGGTGGAAGTAGCTCGTCGTGGCATCGTTGAAGGGGCTCACCGTCAGATTGAAGACGCGGAATCCCAGCGTCGGGTCGTCCAGAATCCGACGGTCGGCTTCGGTCATCGCAATGCGGCGGCGACGCGGCGACACGAAATCGTCCGACGACACGAAACGCCGGTCTACCGGCACGAGGTCGAGCAGCATCACCGCTCCGAGTGCTATCACCAGCACACCTCGCCCGATGCGCCGCCAAGCGAACAGCGCAACGGCTCCGGCCGCCAGCGCAATCATCAGCAGCGACCGCCACGCGTCGGTCTGCATCATCGCGGCACGGTCGGCGGCCATCGCCGCAGCGGTCGTCTCGCCCCACTCGATGTCCACACCTTTATCTATATAGCTTTGCAGGTTATTGGCTGCAAAAATTCGCGAAAATTGGTCGGTCATCATCGCGGCGTCGGCCTGTTCGCCGAAGTCGAACAACGCCCCGCCCGCGACTGCGAACAGCAGACACAGCCCGCCCGTCAAACCGGCGGCCCAAGCCAACGCCCGCCGCAGCCGGTCGCACGGCACCTCGTCGCGCCACAGCCGCATCAGCCCCCAAGCGCCCAGCACCGGCACGGCCCACTGCACGACGACCAGCGTCATCGACACGGTGCGGAATTTGTCGTAACCGGGCAGATAGTCGAAAAACAGTCGGGTGAACCACAGCCAGTTGTGCCCCCACGACAAAAAGAGCATCACGCCACAGACGGCCACCAACCACCATTTGTTGCGTCCGCGCAAGAGCGCGACACCCAGCACGGCGAGAAAAACGGCGGCGGCCCCCAAATAGGTCGGCCCGCCGGTATAGGGCTGCTCGCCCCAGTAGGTAGGCAGCTGCTGCGCCGCGCCGCGCAGACCGTAGTCGTTCAGCACGGCCGCCGTGCGGCTGTCGGCAGCGAAGGTCGAACCCGATTCGCGCCCCATGAAGTCGGGAATCAGCAGGTTGAAGCTCTCGACCCGGCCGTAGCTCCACGCCGTAGCATAGTCGAGCGCAAGGCCGTTGCGCGAGGTCTCGACGGTCGTCGCCAGTTCCGACCCGCCGCGCATCGTATCTTTTGAATGTTGAGCCGTGTACCATAATGGGGAAAAATTCGAGCCGACGGCCAGCAGCCCCGCCGCCGCGAGCACGAGCGTGCGGCGCGCGAAATCGCGCAACCGTTTTTCGCGTCCGGCGACGATGCCCTCGCTCACCCAGAATGCGGCCATCGCCATCAGGAAGTAGTAGGTAATCTGCGGATGATTGGCCCCGATTTCGAGCGAAGCGGCCAGCGCGGTCAGTGCGCCGCCGTACCACACATTGCGACGCAGCGTGACCCACGCTCCGCCCATCATCAGCGGGGCATAGACCAGCGCCCACATCTTGGTGACGTGTCCGGCCGCGATAATCAGCAGAAAGTAGGTCGACAACCCGTAAGCCAGCGCCCCGACGACAGCCACCCGAGCATCGACGCCGCACAACAGCAGCATCGCCCATAGAGCGGTCATGGCGAAAAAGAGGAATCCGGCGGGCGTATCGACGATGCGGACGACCCGTCCGACCGTGTTTTTCACTAATTGTGCCGGATAGGCCACGTCGATGAGGTAAGCGGGCATGCCGCCGAACATGCCGCCCGTCCACTGCGGGTCTTCGCCCGTGTCGGCGCGCATCTGCCGGATGTCGTGAGCCATGCCCTCGAACTGCACCACATCGTGCTGGGGCAGCACCTCTCCCCGAAACTGCGGCGCGAAATAGGCCGCGCTCACCACGAAAAAGAGCGCCAGTGCGAAGACCCCCGACAGCACCCGCCGTCCGTATCGCGATTCAAGAAATTCCATCGTTGCGAATTTTATTCAACGCCCCAAGATACGAATTTTTTTATTAGCGCGGCGTTAAGAACGCCGTTTTAGGCGCGACCGCTGGTCATTGGGTTTCCGCTGGATGCGGTCGCTCCTGCCCGTTTTTTTCTTGCTTAATAAAACCGCGAAGGCACAGAAATTTTGCGAAACCCACCGACCGTCCTTTGCGCTAATAAAAAAATTCGTATCTTTGGCTGTACATTGCAAACAGGGTCGGAAGCGAAAACGACGTTCCGAACTGCAAAACAGCCTACCGCGCTAACAAAAAATTATGTCGGCACTCGACTCCATACGGGCAACCGTCGCCACCGAACTCGAAGCCTACGAATCGTTCGTCGAACGGCAATTCACGGCCGAAGGCGAACTGCTTTCCGAGATGTTGCGCTACGCGCTTTCGGCGCGCGGCAAGGGTATCCGTCCGCTGCTGGTCGTGCTGGCGGCCGCCCTCCATGCCGCCACGCCGGGCGCAGCCGCAGGCCGCCGCACTTCGCTGGCCGCCATGCTGGTCGAAATGCTCCACGTCGCTTCGCTCATCCACGACGACGTAATCGACGAATCGGATACCCGCCGCAACCGTCCGTCGGTCAACGCCCGCTGGCAGTCGCACAAGGCGGTGCTGCTGGGCGACTACATCTTGGCACGGAATATGGCCATCGGACTGCAAAGCGGCCAGTTCGATTTGGTCACGCACATCTGCGGGGCGATGGCGTCGCTCTGCGAGGGCGAAATCGAACAGGCCGACTGCGCGGACAACCGACGCATGACGCGCGACCTCTATGCCGACATCATCTACAAAAAGACCGCCTGCCTGCTGGGCATCAGCGCGTCGGCCGGTGCGCTGGCCGTCGGGGCGACGCACGACCGCGTGGCGACGATGCGCCGCTTCGGCGAAGCGTTGGGCATGGCCTTTCAGATTCAGGACGACATCCTCGACTACCGGCCGCAAAACCATACCGGCAAACCCGTCTGCAACGACCTGCGCGAGGGGAAAATCACCCTGCCGCTGCTCGCCGTACTGGAACGGGTCGACGACCGACGCCGCGCCGAACTGCTCGACCGCCTCGCCCGCTGCCGCGAGGACGAAACGTCGGTCGACTACCTGCGGGAACTCGTCACGAACGAGGGCGGACTGGAAGCGGCCGGACGCGAGATGCAGCGACACATCGCCCAAGCCGTCGGCCTGCTCGCCGATTACGACGACACTCCCTACCGGCAAGCCCTCATCGAGCTGTGCCGGTTCGTGGCGGAACGCGACAACTAATGCAATGCAAAATTCCTAATTAAAAATTATCCGATTAAAAAAAATGGCACAACCGAAAAAAAATCTTCTGCCGATTATCGTGATGTTCTTCCTCTTCGCGATGATTTCGTTCGTCACGAACTTGGCGGCGCCGATGGGTACCATCTGGAAAAACGAGTACCCGTCGCTCGGCATGATGGGCAACATGATGAACTTTCTGGCCTACCTCTTCATGGGTATTCCGGCCGGCAAGCTGATCGAGCGCATCGGCTACAAACGCACCACGCTCATCGCCATGGGCGTCGGCATCGTCGGGCTGTTCACGCAGTATCTTTCGAGCCACGTCGGCGTGAGCACCGAGCTGTTCGCCTACCATGAAACGGCTATCAAGCTCAACTACATCATCTATCTGCTCGGCGCATTCGTCTGCGGATTCTGCGTCTGCATGCTCAACACGGTGGTCAACCCGCTGCTCAACATGCTCGGCGGCGGTGGCAACAAGGGCAACCAGCTGATTCAGGCCGGCGGCGCGCTCAACTCGTTCGCCGGAACGCTGACGCCGCTCTTCGTGGGCGCGCTCATCGGCACGGTCACCGAACGCACAGCGATGTCCGACGTCACGCCGCTGCTCTTCATGGGTATGGGCGTATTCGCGCTGGCATTCCTCATCATTCTGTTCGTGGCGATTCCCGAGCCGCATTTCGGAGCCGATGCAGCCGTCAAAACCAAAGAGAAGTACAGCCCGTGGAGCTTCCGCCACACGGTGCTGGGCGTCATCGGTATTTTCGTTTACGTCGGCATCGAAATCGGTATCCCGGGCACGCTGATTTTCTATCTTTCGGACAGCTCGGCGCGCGGTGCAGGCATCGCGGTCAACGGTGCGGCTATCGGCGGCGCAATCGCAGCTATCTACTGGCTGCTGATGCTGGTCGGCCGACTGGTCAGCAGCGCCATCAGCGGCAAAATTTCGAGCCGTGCACAACTGATTGCCGTATCGGTTACGGCTATCGTCTTCGTGCTCATCGCTATTTGCACGCCCAAAACCGTATCGGTCACGATGCCCAGCTACAGCGTCGGCAACGGATTCGAGATGGTGCAGGTGCCGTTGAGCGCCTTGTTCCTCGTGCTGTGCGGTCTGTGCACGTCGGTGATGTGGGGCGGCATCTTCAACCTCGCGGTCGAAGGATTGGGCAAATACACGGCACAGGCATCGGGTATCTTCATGATGATGGTCGTAGGCGGCGGCGTGCTGCCGGTCATCCAAGAGTATCTGGCCAACCGCGTGGGCTACATGCCCTCCTACTGGCTGATTGTCGTCGCACTGGGCTACCTGCTCTACTACGGCGTAATCGGCTGCAAAAACGTGAACAAAGATATTCCGGTGGAATAACGCCGCCGGACAACCGACAAAAAGCGGGGCGCCCCATAGGACGCCCCGCTCTCTTTTTGCCTGCTTCGCCGGATTATTTCTCCTCCGTGCGAACCATGCGCTTCTCCTTGATGCGGGCTTTCTTACCCGTCAGACCGCGCAGATAGTAGATGCGTGCACGACGCACGACACCGATCTTGTTCACCTCGATTTTCTCGATGTGCGGCGAGTACAGCGGGAAGATACGCTCCACGCCCACGCCGTTCGATACCTTGCGGATGGTAAACATCTTCGTTTTGCCCGACCCCTTGATTTGGATCACGACGCCGCGAAAACTCTGCAAACGCTCTTTGTTACCCTCGACGATTTTGTAGGTCACGGTGATGGTGTCACCGGCCTTGAACGACGGCACGTCGGCATCCGTCTTGGGCCACAACTGCTCGTTGACGGCCTTGATGATTGCATCTTTGTTCATTGTTGCAATGATTTTTCGGTTTCATACTCGACATTCCCGCTGTGCTTCGCTACCATGACGGCGTTCTTTTCAGACCGTCAATCCCGCAGACCCGCAGGCCCGCTTGCGCTCCGGCACCCAATGAAAGAGGTCGATATATGCCCTTCGCAGGGATTGCAAAGATAGACAATAAAATCGGAAAAGAAAAAAATCGCGCTTTTTTATTCAAAATCGTGCACGAAAACGACCGGACGCATGCCGCGCTTCCTTATTTTATCATTACCTTTGCTACCGACAAAGCATTCGCAGCAAATGAACAAAAACGATCGGTTGATTCTCGTCACCAACGACGACGGCGTGGGGTCGCAGGGACTGGCGGCCGCTATCGAGGTGGCCCGCACGTTCGGGCGGGTGGTGGTCGTCGCCCCCGAAACCATGCAAAGCGGCATGAGCCAAGCCATTACGATGTACTCTCCGCTCTTTTTGCGCCGCGTGCGCCAAGAGGAGGGACTCGACGTCTACGCCTTTTCGGGCACGCCGGTCGATTGCGTGAAAATGGGCTTCGACTGCCTGCTGCGCGAAGAGAAGGTCGATTTGGTCATTTCGGGCATCAACCACGGTTCCAATTCGGCGGTCAACGTGCTCTATTCGGGCACAATGGGTGCGGCAATCGAAGGCAGTTTCTACGGCTGCCCCTCCGTCGGGCTGTCGCTCGATGACCACGCCTCGGAGGCCGATTTCGAGGCATCGGTGCTGTGGGGCAAACGCATCATCGGCGAGGTGCTCGAACACAACCGCCAGCTGCCGCTCTGTCTGAACGTCAACGTGCCGGTCGGCCGGCCCGACGAGATACGCGGCATGCGCCTCTGCCGTCAGAATCGCGGATTCTGGCGCGAGGAGTTCTTCCGCCACGAAGACCCGCGCGGCCGCGAGTACTTTTGGCTCACGGGCGAGTTCGTCAACAACGAACCCGACGCCGAAGACACCGACGAATGGGCCCTTGCGCACGGCTACGTCGCCGTCGTGCCGGTGCAGGTCGACATGACCG
Source organism: uncultured Alistipes sp. (assembly GCA_947178455.1). GTDB lineage: Bacteria > Bacteroidota > Bacteroidia > Bacteroidales > Rikenellaceae > Alistipes. Next base: position 16,725 of record CAMWYI010000007.1, read on the forward strand.
ACTACCGGCAGCTCGAAGCGTTGCGCGATGTGTTCCCGATTCAGCATTAAACCCCACGCCTCGCCATGTTGACCTTTCTCCTCGTAATCGCCATTCTGATTCAGACCGTCGCGACGGTTTTCGCCCTGCGGTTGGTGCGGACGACCAAATACAATTCGGTGTGGATTCTGTTCATCATCGGATTTTTCCTGCTGTCGGTCGAGCACATCGTGCAGCTGTGCCGCGAAATCGGAGGATACGAACCCGGCTCGTGGGTCGTCTATTTAGGCATCATCATCTCCATGTGCCTTTCGATCGGGGTGATGTACGCCCACAAACTGTTCAAGTACATCGACCGCCTCAACCGCCAGCACCAGCTGCTCAACCGACGCATCCTGACGGCCGTCCTGCGCACCGAAGAGAAGGCCCGTTCGCACTTTTCCAAAGAGTTGCACGACGGACTGGGTCCGCTGCTGTCGTCGGCCAAGATGTCGCTGACGGCCCTTGCGCACGACGAACGCACCCCCGACCAGCGCGAAATCATCGACAACACGACCTACGTCATCGACGAAGCCATCCGCTCGCTGCGCGAAATCTCGAACAACCTTTCGCCCCACGTGCTCAACGACTTCGGACTGGCGCGCGGCGTACAGAATTTCATCGAAAAGAGCGCGGCCATCCACGACGTCAAAATCCGCTTCACGACCAACCTGCGCTCGGAGCGTTACGACAAGGAGGTCGAGGTGATACTCTACCGCGTCATCTGCGAACTCATCAACAATTCGTTGAAACACTCCGGCTGCAAGGCCATACACCTTTCGCTGGCGCAGAACAGCGCCGAGCTCGCGCTCGACTACACCGACGACGGACGCGGATTCAACCCGCAGGCGATGATGGATTGCGGCATGGGTTTGTCCAACATCGCATCGCGGGTCAACTCGCTGGGCGGAACGTTCCAAATCGTCTCGTCCAAAGGCAAGGGCATGCGCGCCGCCATCCGCATCCGCACGCAGGAGGAGCCCCACCGCAAAACCTCGAAACGAAAATAAACTACACACACCCGATACATGCGAACGAAACGAATCGTCGTCTTGGGCGGCGGCATCAGCGGCTACGGCTCGGCCATTCTCGCCCGAAAAAATGAATTCGATGTCTTTCTCTCCGACGCAGGACGCATCGCCGAACGGTTCAAAAACCGCCTCGACGAGTGGCACGTGTCCTACGAAGAGGGAGGCCACACCGAAGAACGCATCCTCGCGGCCGACGAGGTCATCAAATCGCCCGGCATCCCCGAAACCGCCCCTATCGTGCGGAAAATCCGCGAACGGGGCATTCCGGTCATCTCCGAAATGGAGTTCGCGGGACGTTACTTGGACGGCGCCCGCTGCATCTGCATCACGGGCTCCAACGGCAAGACCACGACCACCTCGCTAATTTACAAAATCATGCGCGATGCGGGCGCCAATGTGGCGCTGGGCGGCAACATCGGCGAAAGTTTTGCCTATTCGGTCGCGACGGGCCGTTATGACTGGTACGTGCTGGAATTGAGCTCATTCCAGCTCGACGGCATGTACCGATTCCGCAGCCACATCGGGGTGCTGATGAACATCACGCCCGACCACCTCGACCGCTACGACCACTGTTTTCAGAACTATGTCGACTCGAAAATGCGCATCGCGCAGAACATGAACTCGCGCGATTACTTCATCTATTCGGGCGACGACGAGGTAATTTGGGAACAATTACCGAAGTACGATTTCCGCATGAAACAGCTGCCGTTCGCCGCCAAAAACGCCGTTGCGAGCGGTGCGGGCGACGCCTTTCTGTGCAACGGCCGGTTTACGGCGACGGTCGGCGACCGTTCGGTCGAAATCGACACCGCGAAGATGAAAATCGGCGGCCTGCACAATGCCTACAATGCCATGGCGGCGGCACTGGCGACGCTGGCGGCAGGCATCGCTCCGGCCGAAATCCGCAAGGCGCTCTACGACTTCGCGCCGGTCGAGCATCGGCTCGAACCGGTCAAGGAGGTCGGCGGCGTGCTGTGGATCAACGACTCCAAAGCGACCAACGTCGACTCGGTGTGGTATGCACTCGAAAGCATGCAGCGCCCCGTCGTGTGGATTGCGGGCGGCACGGACAAGGGCAACGACTACACGCCGCTCAAAGAGTTCGCCCGTGCGAAAGTCCACACGCTGGTCTGCATGGGGCTGGACAACGCCAAGCTGGTGCGCGAATTTACGGGCGTCGTTCCCGAAATCGTTTCGACCGATTCGCTCGATGCCGCGATGCAGGCTGCCCGTTCGGCCGCCCGTTCGGGCGATGCCGTGCTGCTGTCGCCCGCCTGCGCCAGCTTCGACCTGTTCAAGAACTACGAACAGCGCGGCGAGCTGTTCAAACAATGGGTGCACGAAAACGCCTGACCCCATGAACCGCACGACCGACATAAATCACGACCGTCACCGATTTTTTTCGGGCGACCGCGTGCTGTGGGTCATCATCGCGGTGCTGGCCGTGATTTCGGTGCTGGTGGTCTACTCGTCGACGGCCAAAATGGCCTATGCGCCCGATTCGGCTCGCACGACCATGCACTTTCTGCGGCAGCAATTCTTCATCCTCGTGTTGAGTCTCGGCACGATGTGCGTCGTGCAGAAAATCGACTGCCGGTTCTACAATCGGGGGGCCAAGTGGGTCTACGTGCTCTCGCTGCTGGCCACCGTCGCCGCCTATTTCATCGGACGTTCGACCAACGGCGCCGCCCGCTGGATTCCGATCGGTTCGATTCAGTTCCAGCCCTCCGAAGCATTGAAAATCGCGACGGTGCTCTTTCTGGCCCGCCAGCTCGCCTGCCGGCAGAAAAACATCGACCGCCTGCGCATCATTCCCTCGTGGCGCTTCTGGACGTGGCGCACGTCGCGCAAACAACGCCGCATCTGGCGCGAGGGCACGCAACCCATTTTGGTGCCGGTGGTGGGCGCCTGCCTCGTGATTTTTCCGGCCCACACGTCGGCGGCCGTGCTGCTCTTTCTGACTTCGTGGATTATGATGCTCATCGGCCGCATCCGCATCGGCGAACTCATCAAACTATTGGGCTGGACGGCCGTCGGAGTTCTGTTCATCATGGCTATCGGTTGGGGCCGCAGCGAAACCGCCGAAGGCCGTCTCGCCACGTGGTGGCACCTGTGGACCTACGAATACAACGTCGAATCGCCCAAACCGGTCGAAAAACTCACCGACACCGAACGTTCGATGATTGCCATTCACAACGGCGGCATTTTCGGCGAGGGCGCGGGCCAGAGCATCATGCGCGTGGAGATGATACACCCCGAAAGCGACTATGCCTATGCCTTTTTCGTCGAGGAGTACGGGCTGTTGCTGGCGGCCGTGCTGCTGATGCTCTACCTGTGGATATTTTTCCGCGCTATCGAAATATTCGGACGCTGCGGCACGGCCTTTCCGGGCTTGTTGGTGCTGGGACTGGCACTGCTCATCACGTGTCAGGCCTTGCTGCACATCATGGTGACGGTCAACCTGATTCCTGAAACGGGACAGACCCTGCCGCTGATTTCGCGCGGCGGGTCGTCGACCTTCTTCACGACCATTGCGCTGGGCATGATATTGAGCGTCAGCCGCCAGAACGACGAACATTCGCACGACCGCCCGCGCGGCGAAAGCATTTACGAAAGGGGCTGACCCGCGCTCCATACCAATTAAGAAAAGCCCGCTGCGTGTTGCAGCGGGCTTTTCTTAAATATACGGAAGCCGAAGCACCCTATCAAGCCTTGCCGGCCGAACCGAGCACCTCTTCGCACTTGTGCTTGTAGAGCTTTTTCAGTTCGTCGCGAGCGGGGCCCAAGTATTTGCGCGGGTCGAACTCGGCGGGTTGCTCGGCGAAGACCGTGCGGATAGCGGCGGTCATGGCCAAACGGCCGTCGGAGTCGATGTTGATTTTGCAAACGGCACTCTTGGCAGCCTGACGCAGCTGCTCTTCGGGAATACCGACCGCCTCTTTCAAGGCCCCGCCGTGCGTGTTGATGATTTTCACGTACTCCTGCGGCACCGACGACGAACCGTGCAGCACGATAGGGAATCCGGGCAGTTTGGTCTCGATTTCGGCCAAGATGTCGAACCGCAGTTCGGGCGGCACGAGGATGCCCTCGGCGTTGCGGGTGCACTGCTCGGGACGGAATTTGTAAGCACCGTGCGACGTGCCGATCGAAATAGCCAGCGAATCGACGCCCGTCTTCGATACGAAGTCGATGACGTCTTTCGGGTCGGTGTAGTTCGAGTGTTCGGCGACCACTTCGTCCTCGACACCGGCCAGCACGCCCAGCTCACCCTCGACCGTTACGTCGAACTGGTGCGCATAGTCGACGACCTGCTTGGTCAATGCGACATTTTCTTCGTAAGGCAGTGAGGAGCCGTCAATCATTACTGATGAAAAACCCATGTCGATGCAGCTCTTGCACAGCTCGAACGAGTTGCCGTGGTCGAGGTGCAGCACGATAGGAATGTTTTTGCCCAGCTCTTTGGCATACTCTACGGCACCCTGCGCCATGTAGCGCAGCAGCGTCTGATTGGCGTACTTGCGGGCGCCCGACGACACCTGCAAAATCACCGGCGACGAGCACTCGACGCATGCCTGAATAATGGCCTGCATCTGCTCCATATTGTTGAAGTTGAAAGCCGGAATGGCATAACCGCCTTTGATGGCCTTGGCGAAAATCTCTCGGGTATTCACCAGACCCAGTTCCTTGTACGATACCATAATGATTTTTGAAAAAATTTATCGGTTAAACATTTCTTAAATGCAAATATCGTGTATTCGCGCAGCGAATCGGCGCAAATGTACGAATTTTTCTTCAAATTGACACCGAATAATACCGGTTCGATATTGATTTTCAGAAACCTTTTGCCGAAATTTGTCTCCGCAGCAGCCCGCAAAGGAGGTCTTATTGCATTTTCCGAATATGTTGTCTATCTTTGCGATAACATATTCACACGGAAAGTGTAAGTTTATTCTTGTTAAGTGAACGTAGGAAATTCACCGGTAGAGAGAATAAGCCGACATCTTCTCCACGTCCTATTCACATTCAGTGGATCGGCGTGGGGCTGTTGCTTATTTTAATCTACAAGGTTTCCTACGACCTACTTAACTGAAATAGGCTTCCGGCACCACGCTTTCTGTTTATAGACCCCGTCGGGGTGCGGACGGAAGAAAAATCATTTCGATGAAAAAATTTTTCATGCTCTTCGCCGTCATCGGGCTTCTGTGCGGCTGCGGCGGAGACGAAAGCGACCCTGTCGATCCTGTCAATCCGAATCCCGGAACCGAGCATCCGGAAGAACCGGCCCCAGACGCGCCCGACAATCCGGATAATCCCGATCCCGATGATTCTGATAATCAGTACAACCCGGAACCCGGCACTCCTGTTTCGCTCGTCGGACAGTGGGAATTAGTGAAAACCGAACGTTATGCCTCCGACGGAAAGCTCTTGGATTCTTCCTATTTCAATCCTTTTTCATTGCGATCGTCTTATACCTTCAACGAAACCGATATTTTTAAGTATGCTTTTCCCTCAGAGGGGCAATACAGCGCATACTGCGGCTTTTATACTTACAATCCCGATACGCAACTGCTCGAAATGGATAATTACGACTATGGACACATTTCCATTACGGCCTCTTATTTTGATCATGTATCCGATGCTATCGTCAAAAGTATCTATCCGAACATCGATGGGCTGATGAGATTGATTCCCGAAGCCGACGAGAACGGGAATCAAATCGTAGAATATTATCGTTATGCCTCTTCATCATTGTCCGGCCTACCCAAAAAAGAGGATCTAATTTTTATAGATATTCCCGATGCGAATTTCAAAAGCTACTTGCTTCGTAACTGTGACCCAAACAGAGATGGTCGGATTTCGGTTTCCGAAGCCGCCCAAATCAGCGCTATTTATGTTAGCTCGAAAGATATTTCCTCTTTGGAAGGCATCGAATATTGTACAGCTTTGAAGCATTTGTCGTGTTCCGACAATCAACTGACAACTTTGGATGTCCGCCAAAATACGGCGTTGACAAGTTTGCAGTGCCCATTCAATCAGTTGACTGCTTTGGATGTCAGTCAAAATACGCAGTTGCAAGCGTTGTATTGTCATAGCAATTCACTGATCGCTCTGGATGTCAGCCGAAATACGGCGTTGACGGATTTGGAGTGTTCCTACAACCAACTGACTACTTTGGACGTTAGCCAAAATACGGCATTGACGAATTTGTCGTGTTCCGACAATCAACTGACAACTTTGGATGTCAGCAATAATCCAGCATTGACGCATTTGGAGTGTTACAACAATCAACTGACAATACTGGATGTCAGCAATTGCAAGAACTTGCAATACCTATATCTCTCCCCTATGCCCTCGCTGAAATCTTTATATATGGAGTCTGGACAAGAGATTAAAAATATGCAAATCCCCTCTACAACCAAAATCTATTAT
>CAMWYI010000008.1 GCA_947178455.1 uncultured Alistipes sp.
TGGTCCATTTCGGCCTTGACTTCGGCATAGAACATCCGTTTGCCCTCGACGAATTTGTCGCAGGCGGCACGGAAACGCTCGTAGATGCGGTTGTTCTCTTTCTTGGGGGCGAAACCGATCGTTTTCCACGTTTTCTGAATCTCCAACAGCCGGTCGCTCGCCTTGTTCCACTCCTTGCGGGTAGTCGACGGACGGGCGCACAACTCTTCGACCGCGACGCACAGCTCCGTTTTCAGTTCGAGGTTTTTCAGCTGCTCGGCTTTGAGCGCCTCGAAATGCTCCTGATGCAGCTTGTTGATGCGGGTCGAAGCGGCCTTGAAACGCTCCCACAACAGCTCTTTGTATTCATTCGCCACCGGGCCCGTTTCGCGCCACTCGTCGTGGAGCTTCTGCAACTTGCGCGACGCCTCGACAATCGACGGCTCGACCATGAGCGATTCGGCCTGCTCGCACAACGCCACTTTGCGCTCGTAGTTCTTTTTCAGGTCGAGGTCGCGCAGCTCCTTGTTTATCTTAATGAAATTGTAAAAATTCTCGACGTGCAGGTTGTAGGTCTCCCATACATCCTTGACGTGCTGCACGGGCACCAGTCCCGTATCTTTCCAGCGCTGTTGCAACTCGCGGAACTTCGTGAAGGTGTGGTTCAGCGTCTCGTCCGAATCGACCAGCTCTTTCAGTTCCTCGATGATGCCCAACTTCGTGCGGTAGTTCGCCTCCTGCTCGGCTTCCAGTCCCGCGATAAATTCGTCGCGGCGCTGGCGGTACTCCTTGAAAAGCTCTTTCAGCCGTACTTCGGCATCGTCGGCCGTCGGCTCGAACGCATCTTCGGCCCCTCCGGCCTCGACGAACGCACGGCGGGCCGCTTCGACTTCGGCGCGGCGCAGCCGATAGAACGCGATTTTCAACGCCTCGATATCGCGGCGAATCGTCTGCACGGGCCGCTCGGCCAACAACTGCGCGAACAGGTCGAGCAGTTCGCCCTTGCTTTTGCCCGCGAATTTGTCTTCGGTCGACGCCGCGTCCGCCGATTCCGCTTCGGCGGCCTCCTCGGCTGTTTCGCCCTCGATTTCCAGACCGGCCTGCTGTGCGGCGAGCGCGGCATCTTCGTCCGCGAAATCCACCTGCGGGACTTCATCGGCCGGTTGCACGACAGGCGTTTCCGTCGCGGCAGGCGCTGCGGACTGGGGAGATTCGGCGGCCGGTTCGGTCGCAGTGGAGGAGGGTTGCACCGCTTCAGCCGCAGGGCTGACCGGCTCTTCGGGAGCAGCGGGCGTCGGTTTTTCTGTTGCCATCTCGATGTAGGTTTCCGCTTCCGTCGGCCGGAAGCACGTACATTCGGCAAATATAGCGATTTTATGCGGAAAAATCGCGTTTCATCGGAAAATCGGCAAAAATTCGCTATATTCGCGCAACGACATCCGACACACCGAAACGCCCCATGAAACCCGACGCGAAATACCGCATTCTGCTGGTCGACGACGAACCCGACATCCTCGAATTCGTCCGCTACAATCTGGTGAAAGAGGGGTATGCGATTTTCACGGCCGGCGACGGCGCCGAAGCCCTGCGCAAGGCCGCCGAATGCCGTCCGCACCTGATTCTGCTCGACATGATGATGCCCGTCATGGACGGCATCCAGACGTGTCGGGCCATTCGCCGAGACCCCGCCCTGCGCGACACGATGGTGGTTTTTCTGTCGGCATTGGGCGAAGAACAGCAGCAGCTCAACGGGTTCGACGTCGGGGCGGACGACTACCTGACGAAACCCATTAAGATGAAGTTGCTCGTCAGCCGTGTGCAGGCACTGCTGAAACGGGTGCCGACGACCCTCGCCGCACCCGCCGCACCGGAGAGTACGACCGCGTCGGACGACCGCATCGAAATCGACGGCGCGAGCCACACGGTGCGCTATGGCGAGCGCACTATCGCCCTGCCGCGCAAAGAGTTCGCGCTGCTCGAACTGCTCTGCACGTCGCCCGGCAAACTCATCCCGCGCGAAGAAATCTATTCGCGGGTCTGGGGCCCCGAAGTGGTCGTGGGCGACCGCACGATCGACGTGCACATCCGCAAACTGCGTCAGAAAATCGGCGAACGCCACATCGTCACGGTCAAAGGCATCGGCTACCGGTTCGAGCCGTAAGCCGTTTTTAGCGAAAAATTTGCACGGATGCGAAAAAACGTTTAATTTTACGTTTCGCGGCGCGGGCCCGACCGGCTTGCGCCAGTGCGTGCGACAACAGAAATTGCAACAAAAATAGATAAGCAAGATGATTATCATGGTTCTCAACTGCGGTTCGTCGTCGATTAAATATCAGGTAATCGACATGGAAGCCGCATCGAGCAAACTGCTCGCGAAAGGTTTGGTCGAACGAATCGGACTGCCCGAAGGCGACCTCACCCACAAACCCGTCGGCAAGACGCCGTTCGAACTGCACCGGCCCATTCCCGACCACACGACCGGCATCGAGCTGGTGATGCAGGCTCTGACCGACCCCGAACACGGAGTCATCCGCTCGCTCGACGAAGTGAAAGCCGTCGGCCACCGCGTGGCGCACGGCGGCGAGTATTTCCCGAAGAGTTGTCTCGTGGATGCCGACGCAAAAGAAAAAATCCGTTCGTTGTGCCAAATCGCCCCGCTCCACAATCCGGCCAGCTTGGAGGGCATCGACGCCATCGAAAAAGTGCTGCCGGGCGTACCGCAGGTGACGGTGTTCGACACGTCGTTCCACCAGACCATTCCGGCCATGAACTACCTGTTCGCCCTGCCCTACGAGTATTACGAAAAATACCGCGTGCGCAAGTACGGTTTCCACGGCACGAGCCACAAGTTCGTGGCGAAAGCGGGCGCCGAACTGGCCGGCCTCGACCTCGCGCACTCGAAAATCATCACCTGCCACATCGGCAACGGCGGTTCGATTACGGCCGTGCTGAACGGCAAGTCCTACGACACGTCGATGGGCTTCTCGCCGCTCGACGGATTGGTCATGGGCACGCGCTGCGGCGCGGTGGATGCCAGCGCCATTACGTTCATCGGCGAAAAAGAGCAGATGACCTTCGCGGAACTCGACACGATGATGAACAAGAAATCGGGCGTCATGGGTCTCACGGGCCTGTCGAGCGACATGCGCGACATCGACCGCGCCTACGACGAGGGCAACGAACGCGCCATACTGGCCCGCGACATGTACTACGCACGCATCAAGAAATTCATCGGTTCGTATGCGGCTGCGATGGGCGGCGTCGACCTGATCGTCTTCACGGGCGGCGTGGGCGAAAACTCGGTCGAAATGCGCGAATCGGTCTGCTCCGGCATGGAGTTCTTGGGCCTGAAATTCGACGCGGCAGCCAACAAGGGCGTGCACGGCGAAGACAAAATCCTGTCGGCTCCCGACTCGAAAGTCAAAGTGGCGGTAGGCGCGACCAACGAAGAACTGGTCATCGCCACAGATACCTACAACCTCGTGAAATAAATTCAGCATTACGGATATGATACAGCATCTTACGGAAATCGTCGAAGAGGCGAGAAAAAAGGGTAAAAAACGTTTGGCCGTAGCCTACGGTCAGGATTCGCACACGCTGGCGGCCGTCTACGAGGCCTACAAAGCGGGACTGGTCGAACCGACGCTCTACGGCGACAAAGAGATTATCGAGCAGGTCTGCAACGAGAACGGGCTCGACATCAAGGCGTTCAACATCGTGCACGAACCCAACGACACGAAGTGCGTGCAGCAGGCCGTCGCATCGGTCGTGGCAGGCAACGCCGACGTGCTGATGAAAGGACTCGTCTCGACCGACAAATACATGCGCGGCATTCTGAACAAGGAGGCCGGTCTCTTCCCGCCGAAAGGCGTGTTGAGCCACGTTTCGATTATCGAAATGCCCTGCTACCACAAACTGCTCGTCATTTCGGACGTGGCCGTGATTCCGCAGCCCGACTTCAAGCAGAAGATGAAGCAAATCGGCTACTTGGCGCAGACGGCCAACCTGCTGGGCATCAAGACGCCGAAAATCGCCTGCATCGCACCGTCGGAACAGCTGCTGCCCAACGTCGTTTCGTCGACCGAAGGGGCGCTGCTGGCCAAAATGGGCGACCGCGGCCAGCTGGGCAACGTCGTCGTGGACGGCCCGCTGTCGCTCGACGTCGCACTGTTCAAGGAGGTGGCCGAACACAAGAAAGTCAAGGGCTCGGCCGTTGCGGGCGACCCCGACTGTCTGCTGTTCCCCAATCTGGAATCGGCCAACGTCTTTTTCAAATCGTCGACCCACCTCTGCAAAGGCGAACTGGCAGCGATGGTCATGGGTACCAAAGTCCCCTGCGTGCTCACCTCGCGCGGCGATTCGAGCCTCACGAAGCTCTACTCCATCGCGCTGGCCTGCTTGGCCGCGAAATAGGCGACCTGCACCGACACGAACCATTCCCGTCCGCTGCGGCGGACGGGAATGCCGATAACCCGAACCGAGCATTTTATGGCTTACAAAATTTTAGCGATAAATCCCGGCTCCACATCGACGAAGGTCGCCCTCTACGAAGAGGAGCGGCCTTCGTTCGATTTCACCCTGCGCCATACGACGGAGGAGCTGGCCCCCTTTACCGATGTCATCCAGCAGCTGGACTGGCGGCGGGAGCTGATACTCGACGCCCTGCGTGAACGCGGGCTGTCGCTCGACGAGCTTTCGGCCGTCATCGGGCGCGGCGGACTGATACGGCCCATACCGGCGGGTGTCTACGAAGTCAACGAACGCATGCGCTACGACCTGCGCCACGCGCCGATGAAGCATGCCTGCAATCTGGGCGGGCTGCTGGCGGCGCAAATCGCCCAAATGGCCCACGTGAAAGCCTACATCGCCGACCCGCCGGTAGTGGACGAAATGGACGACGTGGCCCGCATCACGGGCATGCCGATGTGCACGCGCACGGCGATTTCGCACGCCCTGAATCAGAAAGCGACGGCACGCCTGCACTGCCAGCGCACGGGAGTGGTCTACGAGCAGTCGAACCTCATCGTCGCGCACATGGGCGGCGGCATTTCGGTGGCGGCGCACCGGCAGGGACGCATCGTGGACGTGAACAACGCGCTGGACGGCGATGGGCCTTTCGCGCCCGACCGCGCGGGCGGCATTCCGTCGAGCGAACTGATAAAAACCTGTTTTTCGGGAAAATATACCCAAGAGGAGTTGTTGCGGTTCGTATCGAGCCGAGGCGGGCTGGTCGCCCATTTAGGCACGAACTCGGTAGCCGAGACCATGCAGCGCATCGCGCAAGGCGACGAACGGGCCCGCAAGGTAATGGATGCCATGTGCTACAACATCGCCAAACAGATTTGTGCAATGGCGGCCCCGCTCGCGGGCAAGGTGGACGGCATCCTGCTGACGGGCGGCATCGCATTCAACGAACCGGTCGTCGACTACATCCGCGACCGCTGTTCGTTCCTCGCGCCCGTCACGGTGTACCCGGGCGAAAACGAACTGGAAGCACTGGCAATCAACGCGCTGGTAGTCCTGCGCGGCGTGGTGGAACCGAAGATATATCGGTAACGGTTATTTTTCGCGGACGATATAGACCTGTTCGTCGGGACGCTGCATGCGGAAGTGCTCGCGGGCGTACTCTTCGAGATAATCGTCGTACCGCAGGATTTCGACCAGCGTGCTATCCTGCTCGATTTTCTCCAAATAGGTGCGCCGCTCCCGCTCCAACGCACCGATGTCCCGCATCGTTCGGACGGCGTGCAGCAGATTGCGGCCTACGATCAACGTCGTGAACAACAGAATGACCGCCGTCACCGCCATCCAGAATTTTTTGCCGACGAGGATGTTCATATCGTTAAGGAATACGCATGTATTTGTGCGTCTGAATCGAGATGTTCCACTGCGGATGCGCCTTGACATACTCCACGATAGCGGGCATCACCGTCTCCGACACGCTCCATTCGGGTTGCAGGTAGAGCAGACACTCGGGCCCGACCTGCTCCGCATTGTGCTCGGCCCACGCGAAATCCTCCTCCGACCCGACGATGACCTTCAATTCGTGGGCCCGCCGGAACGCTTCGGGCAGCGGAGCCTGCCGACGTTTGGGCGACAGGCACACCCAATCGAAATACCCGCTGAACGGATGCGACCCGGAAGTCTCCAAAAACAGCTGCAAACCGCGCCGATGCAACGTCTCGGTCAACACGCCGAGCGGATAGAGCAGCGGCTCGCCGCCCGTGATGACGATAGCCTGCGCCGGACAAGCCGTCGCACGTTCGATAATCGTCTCCACCGCGACCGGCGGATAGAGTTTCGGATTCCACGTATATTTGGCGTCGCACCAGCTGCACCCCACGTCGCACCCGCCCAAGCGGATGAAGTAGGCCGGTTTGCCGGCATGGAACCCCTCGCCCTGAATCGTGTAGAAATCCTCGACAAGCGGCAGAAGCCGTCCGCCGTCGAAAAGCGTATCGTCGATTGCAAGGGCCATCGTTATTCCGTCACGACGTAGATGTCTTTCAGACTGCGGCCCAACTGGTTGTAGTCCAATCCGTAACCCACGATGAACTCGTTGCCGATTTCCATCGCGCGGTACTTGATAGGATATTTTCCGCAGTAGCAGGCCGGTTTGTAGAACAGCGTGCAGACCTCGACGCTGGCCGGTTCGTACTGCGCCAAATCGTGCACCATGTGGGCGATGCTGTTACCCGTTTCGACGATGTCCTCGACGATGATGATGTGGCGGCCGCGCAGGCTGTTGTTCAGGCCGATGAGCGTCTTGACCTCGCCCGTCGAGTGGTCGCCGTCGTAAGAGGCCAGCTTCACGAACGACAGTTCGTTGTTGAACTCGATTTTCTTGATCAGGTCGCTCATGAACATGAACGATCCGTTGAGAATGCCGAGAAAAATCGGGGTATCCTTGTCGCCGTAGTCCGTGTTGATGCGGTCGGCCACGTTCGTCACCGCCTCGTCGATTTTTTCGGCGGGTATCATGACGCGGAATTTCTTGTCGTGCAGCTGGATAATCTCTTTCATGTTCGGGTCGGGAATAAAATCAGAAGCCAAAGATACGAATAAACGAAAGTAAAAGCAAGTTTACTGGCATTTTGCCGAACGGCCGAAACTCCAAACAATCTATCGCCCTAATAAAAAACGTCGCGCCAGCGCGACCGTTTCGCGGAATGCCTCCAACCGGAACAGGGCCGAAAACAGCACGTAAACCGCCGCGCCGATGCCGATTTCAGCCAGCAAGCGCAGCAAACCGTCGAACGGCAGTGCCTGCAAACTCCACCGTACGGTCGCGTACATGACGGCCGTCGCGCAAACTATCGGCAACAAGACGCGCAACAACTGCCGCAGCCGCAGCACCGTGAAACGCATCGAAGCGACGACATTCACCGCCATTTCGCAAAACGCGATGACCACCAGCCCCCACACGACCGCCTGCACGCCGACGGGAATCGTCGCAACGAAGACGAGGGTCATCATCCCCTTTTTCAGCAGTTCGGTGCGAACGATGATGCCGCCGTCGCTCTTGACTTTGAGCACCGTGAACGCAATCATCGCGACGGGATAGCACAATCCGGCCAGACAAATCACCTCGAAATAGGGCACCGTTTGCATCCACTCCGCGCCGAGCAGCACGGCGAACAGGTCGGGAGCGATGGCCGACAACCCCATCATGACCGGAAACAACACATAGGCGACAATCATCACGATTTGGCGGTAGCTCTCGGCGAAACGGCAGGCGTCGTCGCCGATTTTCGACAGCGCCGGAAAGGTCACGTTCTGCACCGACTGCACCGCCGACACGACGGGCTGGTCTTTGAGTTTCACCGCTTGGTCGAATGCGCCCAGCACATCGGCCGGGTAGAGCCGTCCGAGAAAAAACTGCGGCACCTTATTATAGAATGCCGAAAAAAGGTCGGTCGCCATAAGGCTGAAACTGTACGGGGCCATTCGGCGCAGTGCCGCCCCGTCCCATGCACCGCGCGGCCGCCAATCGCTGACCCACCACAGCAGCACGGCCCGCACGGCCATTTGCAGCACGCGCTGGGCGACGATGCTCCACACGCCGTATCCGGCCAAAGCCAGCCCGATAGCCGTCAGCCCGCCAACGAGCCACGACACGAAGGTGACTTTCGACAACAGCGCGAACCGGAACTGCCGCGTGAAAATCGCGTTCTGCACGGCGCACAGCGCATTGACCGGCAGCAACAGAAAGAAAACCGGCGCCAACTGCACCAGTTCGGGCATGTCGTAATAACGCGCTGCGGCCGGAGCCACCGCCACGAACAAGGCGTAGAGCACCAGCGAAACGCCGATGTTGAACAAGAAAACCGTCGTCAGTTCGTTGCGCTCCGGTTTCGGCTTGCGGATGAGCGTCTGCGAAAACCCGCTGTCGACGATGACCAGCGCGACCGCCGAAACGGCCGTCAAAATGGCCATGAGACCCAAATCGGCACGGGTCAACAGGCGCAGAATAATCAGGCTGACGGCCATTTGCATCAGGGCCGTGCCGATTTTTTCGGCCATGTTCCACGCCACGCCGCGCGCCACCTTGTCGCGCAATTCGCCGCGCGGTTCGCACTCCGTCGGGTTCATCGGGTCGGAATCAACAGGTTTTTCTTAATAACGAACGTCTCGCGCGGCGGCTGCATTGCGGCGGCGAATCGCCTCCACCGAAGCGATTTCGATGTACGACGCGCCGCCGTCCTCGCCGAAGCTGCCGCCGACGACGGCCAGCAAAGCATCTTCGGACGGACGTCCGTACTGGTCGAGAAAATCGAGCGCATCGTCCACGAAGTGGTAGCGGTTGTTCTCGCGCTGCCGGAGAATCGGCACGATACCGTAAGAGAGCGCCAGAATGCGCTGGGCATGGAGCGTATAGCATACGGCCACGACGGTCTTATGCCCGCGAAAAGCAGCCAAATAACGCCCCGTGCGGCCCGTCTTGGTATCGAGCACCACGTACCCGATGGGCAGATTGGTCGACGCCCGCACGGCCGAACGCGCCAGCTGCGCCGTGATTTCGTGGTTGACCGACATCATGTTCATGTCGATTGTCGGGCGGAAGTGGTTTTCATCGCGTTCGATTTCGCGCGCCACACGCGACATCGTTTGCACGGCTTCGGCCGGATAATCGCCCATCGCCGTCTCGTCGCTCAACATCACGGCGTCGACCCGTTCGTAAATGGCACTGGCCACGTCGCTTACTTCGGCGCGCGTCGGACGGGGCGAATGCACCATCGAATAGAGCATCTGCGTAGCGATGATGACCGGACGCTTCGCGGCGATGCACTTCTCGACGATGCGCCGCTGGGCGTTGGGAATCGCCTCGGCGGGAAGCTCCACGCCCAAGTCGCCGCGCGCCACCATGATGCCGTACGACGCCTCGACGATTTCGTCGATGTTGTCCAGCCCCTCCTGATTCTCGATTTTCGAAATGATTTTTATTAAACTGCCTTGTGCATCCAAAATATCTTGTACTGCCTGCACGTCGCGGGCGCTGCGCACGAACGAATGAGCGATGAAATCGACGTCGTGCTGCATGGCCCACTCGATGAAACGGCGGTCTTTTTCGGTGACCGACGGCAGGTCGATGCCGACGCCCGGCACGTTGACGCTCTTGCGCGAACGCATCGTGCCGCCCGTGACGAATTCGCACTGCAACGCGTCGTCGGTCTTCGAGACGACGCGGATTTCCAGCTCGCCGTCGGCGATGAGCATCCGCGCGCCGACCGGAATGTCGCGCACGATAGAGGGCACGTTCATGTAGATGACCTCGCGGGTGGTGTCGTCCGAACCGTTCGACCCGCGCACCGCCACGCGGTCGCCCACGCGGAACTCGATGCCCGAACCGTACTCGGCCGCGATGGCCGTAACGCGGATTTCGGGTCCTTTGGTGTCGAGCATCACGGGAATCGCGGGATTCACCCGATGCACGATTTCGACGATGCGCGAAGCGCCCTCTTCGGTCACGTGGGCCGAATTGATACGCACGACGTCCATACCGGCGTCGTAGAGCATGCGCACGAACTCCTCCGTGCATCGAAAGTCGGACATCGTAGCGACGATTTTCGTCTTTTTATTACGGTAACTATTTTCCATATTCTTATTAATTTTTCTAACTTTTTTATCTTTCGGTTCGAGGTCGGCCGGCGACAAGCATCGCCGCTTCGATGCCCAACCGATAGGAATCGAGGCCGAAACCCATAATCGACCCGACCGTCACCGGAGCCAGCAGCGACACGTGGCGGAACTCCTCGCGGGCGAGAATCGACGAAATGTGCACCTCGACCACCGGCACCTCGACCGCCGCCACCGCATCGCGCAGGGCGACCGACGTGTGGGTATAACCGCCTGCGTTGAGCACCACGCCGTCGTAACGGCCTTCGGCTTGCTGCACGGCGTCGATAAGCTCCCCCTCGTGATTGGATTGGAAGTAGTCCAGCGCGACCTGCGGATAACGCGCCCGCAGCTCGTCGAGGTAATCCCCGAACATCCGCTCGCCGTAAATCTGCGTTTCGCGCCGCCCCTGCAAATTGAGATTGGGGCCGTTGAGTATCAGTATTTTCATTATCGCGTCGCCTTTTTTCTGCGCCCCAAAGGTAACGATAAATCGCGAATTATCCTTACCTTTGACCGCATTACTCCCCATGATTCGTACCATGACCGAATTCGATTTCATCCGCCGCATCGCGGCCCGTTTCGCCGCACTGCCCGCCAACGGGTTCGAGGGCATCGGCGACGACTGCGCCGTGCTGCCCGTCGACGACGGCGAAGCGCTGCTTTTCACGAGCGACCTGCTGACCGAAGGGGTGCACTTTCTGCGGGCGGCGACTTCGGCCCGCGAGCTGGGCCGCAAATCGCTGGCTGTCAATTTGAGCGACGTGGCGGCGATGGGCGGACGTCCCGTCGCGACGCTGCTGTCGCTCTCCCTGCCGACCGACGCGGCCGGCGACTGGGCGGAGGAGTTCATGCAGGGCTACTACGAATCGAGCGAACGATTCGGCGTGGCGCTGGTCGGCGGCGACACGACCCGTTCGGAAAGCGGCATCGTCATCGACGTGACGGCTATCGGACGCGCCGACGCGGCCCGCATCAAACGCCGCAGCGATGCCCGTGCAGGCGATACGGTCTTCGTCGCCGGTGAACTGGGTGCTTCGGGCGCAGGGCTGCGGGATATTCTCGCAGGCCGCTACGATACGCCGTTGGCCGCCGTTCACCGCAACCCGCAGCCGCAGGTCGCCGAAGGTCTTTGGCTCGGAGCGAAGCCGGAGGTGCACGCCATGATGGATTTGTCGGACGGGCTGGCCTCGGACATCCGCCACATTCTCGAACGTTCGCACTGCGGAGCCGTTCTCGACACCGAGCGCATCCCCTGCGCAGCGGGGGCCGACACGCGGCTTGCAGCGTGCGGCGGCGAAGACTACAAACTGCTGCTGACAGCCGACAGCGCGCACGCGGAACGGCTGGCGACGGATTTTCTAAAAGAATTCGGGGAGCCGCTTTACCCTGTCGGCTACATCACCGCAGGTTCGGAACTCGTGTGGCACGAAAACGGCCGGCCGGTCGAACCGCACTGGCAAGGATTTCTGCATTTTTAAGTGTAGGTTGCGGCCTTTTAGGCCGCGCGGGCCGCAGCCTCCGTCCCGCAAATTAGGGTAACGGCGCAGGAACCGTGCGAAACCAAACGACCGTTCGTTGCGCCTAAAACCCGTTTCTTAAACGGGCGGGACGAAGACTGCGGAGCACGCCCATAGGCGGGCCTCCGCTGGCGGAGGCTGCGGCCCGCGCGGCTCGGAGAGCCGCAACATAATTCTGAATTATGAATTTTGAATTGTGAATTGCTTTTCGTATCTTTGTCCCAAGACATACTGAAAGCGCATCGGCTTTTCTTCTTTGTCCAAAACTTAGACACTTTTGAACTCAAAGAAGGATTTAAGTACGATGCTCGCGCTGTTTTACGGCGTGGGCATTTCTTCAATCTTCTTTGGGGGCAGTCTAAGGCCTTGGACATGGGTTGAGTGATTTGCCCGCTTTTTTATGTTCGGATACGAACGGCGCAGAAACCCTCTGAAACACAGTAACGGTCTATCGCGCTCAACGGCGCAGGAACCGTCCAAAACCTGACAACGGTCTATCGCGCTAATAAAAAAGCGGGTCGAACCTAACGGAGAACCATGTCTAACGTTTCGGTCATTCTGATAGCCCACAAGAATATCCAAGGCTCTCGGCAGAATGAATCGTCTCGGTTCCCGGTCGGGTTCGGCCCGTTTTATTTGACAAGTCCTTGTTCGGCCGCCAACTCCTCCATGAGGGCGAACGCCGCGTCGTAATCGTTGGGAATCCGGCCGTCGAGAATCGCGTCCTTGATGACCTCCTTGATGTCGCCGATGACCTTGCAGGGGCCGATGCCGTAAGTCCGCATGATGATTTCGCCCGTGATAGGCGGCTGGAAATTGCGGATGCGGTCGCGTTCCTCCAAATCCTTCATCTTGCGGCGCACCAGCTCGAAATTGGCCATGTAACGCTTCACCTTGGCGTCGATGCCCGATGTGATGTCCGCTTCGCACAGCGTCATCAGGGCCTCCACGTCGTCGCCCGCCTCGAAAAGCAATCGCCGCACGGCCGAATCGGTTACCATATCCTCGGACAGAATGATAGGCCGCAAGTGGAGGAAAACCAACTTCTGCACGAACTTCATGTGCTCGTTGAGCGGCAGTTTCATCCGCCGGAAAATCGGCGGCACCATTTTCGAACCCAGCACTTCGTGACCGTGGAACGTCCAGCCCGTGCGCGGGTCGTAAGCCTTGGTCAAAGGCTTCGCAATATCATGCAGAATGGCGGCCCAACGTAACCACAAGTCGCCGGAACGACGCGCCACATTATCAAGCACTTTGAGCGTATGAATAAAATTGTCCTTGTGGGCGTGTTGGCCGCGCCGCTCGACCCCTTTCAGCGCGTGCATTTCGGGGAAAATCCGTTCGAGCAGGCCGGTCAATTCGAGCAGCTCGAACCCCATCGACGGCACGGGCGACAACACGATTTTGTTCAGTTCGGTGATAATGCGTTCGCGCGAGACGATGCGGATGCGGTCGGCATTGCGCGCAATGGCGTCGAAAGTCTCCTCTTCGAGCTGGAATCCCAGCTGGGCGGCGAACCGGATGCCGCGCATCATGCGCAGGGGGTCGTCGGAAAAGGTGATGTCGGGGTCGCAGGGGGTGCGGATGATGCCGTGTTCGAGGTCGTACATGCCGTCGAACGGGTCGACCAGTTCGCCGAAGTCGCGTTCGTTGAGCGACCACGCCAATGCGTTGATTGTGAAGTCGCGGCGCAGCTGGTCGTCCTCCAACGTACCGGCCTCGACCTGCGGCTTGCGCGAATCGTGCGAATAGGATTCGCGGCGCGCGCCGACGAACTCCAACTCGACGCCGTGCACGCGCAGCATGGCCGTGCCGAACGTCTTGAAAACCGAGAGTTTGGTATGCAGTTCGTCGGCGAGCTTCTGCGCGACGTCGATGCCGCTCCCCACGACCACGATGTCGATGTCGGTCGAGGGCCGGTGCAGGTAATAGTCGCGCACGTACCCGCCCACGACGTAGGCGTCGACGCCCATTTCACGGGCGATGCGCGAAATGCGCCGGAATATGGGATCGGTGAGCTGCACGACGAGCTAATCGAGTTGTGAATCGGGAATCTCGCGGCGGTAGAGCTGCACGGTGTTTTCCAATCCGTAGTACAAGGCGTCGCACACGAGAGCGTGGCCGATAGAAACCTCGTCCGTCCAAGCGATGCGGTGGAGATAGTAGCGCAGATTGTCCAAATTGAGGTCGTGTCCGGCATTGAGGCCCAATCCCTGACGGCGGGCCTCCTCGGCAGCGGCCACGTAAGGCGCGACGGCGGCATCGGGGCCCGCAGGATAAAGGCGCGCGAAAGCCTCCGTGTAAAGCTCCACGCGGTCGGCGCCGCAGGCTTTGGCACCGGCGACCATTTCGGGCACGGGGTCGACGAAAATCGAGACGCGGATGCCCTCGCGGTGGAAACGCGCGGTGACGTCGGTCAGAAAATCGCGGTGAGCGACGGTATTCCAACCGGCGCACGAAGTGAGCGCATCGGGCGCATCGGGCACGAGCGTCACCTGCGCGGGCCGCACCTCGCAAACGAGGTCGACGAACGCATCGGCGGGATTTCCCTCGATGTTTAATTCAGTGGTCAACACGCTTTTCAGGGCCCGTACGTCGTCGTGCCGGATGTGCCGGCCGTCGGGGCGCGGGTGGACGGTGATGCCGTCGGCCCCGAACCGCTCGATGTCCAACGCCGCCCGCACCACGTCGGGACGGTCGCCCCCGCGTGCATTGCGCACCAATGCGATTTTGTTGATATTGACGCTCAATTTCGTCATAAATATAAAATATCGTATCTTTGGCTTCGCATTAGATACTTCGCCTCGACAATGCCCAAATAAATTCGGCTTTGTATTCGGCTTAATCGTATCTTTCGCTCCGTAAAGGTACTCACTTTTTTTTGATTTCCGCCGATGAAAATCATCCTTTTTTCCCGCAGGCAGGTCGCCCACACCCCCGAAGAGCTGTCGCAACTCTTCCGCACGATCGACCGTTTCGGATTCGACTACGCGGTCAACAGCGAGTTCGCCGACTGCGTGCACGAGTTGACCGGCTACACCATTCCTGCGGAGAAGCGCTACAACGACCTCGTGGGGCCGCAGCCCGACGACAGCATCATGATTTGCTACGGCGGCGACGGCACGCTGCTCGAAGGCGTGCACCGGCTGGACGGCGCCCCCGTGCCGGTCATGGGCATCAACGCCGGACACTTGGGCTTTCTGACCACCGCGCCCAACGAAGGCATCGACCTGCTGTTCAAGGAGATTGCCGAACGCAACATCCTGACCGAACCGCGCGCGATGCTGCACGTCGAAGGCGATTTTCCGAAGCAGTCCGGCCCGCAACTGGCCCTCAACGAGTTCGCCGTGCAGCGTCACGGCGCAGGGATGATTTCGGTCGAAACCTACGTCGACGGGCAAATGGTCGCCACCTATCACGGCGACGGCGTCATCGTGTCGACGCCGACCGGCTCGACCGCCTATTCGCTGAGCGCCGGAGGGCCCGTCGTGGCGCCGTCGTGTTCCTGCCTCATCATCTCGCCCCTCGCGCCGCACAACCTGACCATGCGGCCGGTGGTGATTCCCGACACGGCGGTCATCACGCTGCATGTCCATGCCCGCCGCGCCGATGCTTTCGCCACGCTCGACAACCGCACCCATGCCATTCCTTCG
This sequence comes from uncultured Alistipes sp., assembly GCA_947178455.1. Taxonomy (GTDB): domain Bacteria; phylum Bacteroidota; class Bacteroidia; order Bacteroidales; family Rikenellaceae; genus Alistipes. The sequence goes on from CAMWYI010000008.1 coordinate 15,269, forward strand.
GGCGCGACGTTCCGCGTGAAGCGGGCCGAACAACGCATCTTTTTGGCCGTGCCGCACAATATCTCGTTCTACGACACGTTACGTAACAAGATGATGTGGGGAATCGACATACGAAGCTGACCGAATCGAAATTCGCTGTCGACAATTCACGATTACCGGAAATTTATCTATATTTGTACCCTATTATGAGCGAACGCGAACGCATACCGCAGCACGTGGCCATCATCATGGACGGCAACGGACGCTGGGCGCAGCAGCACGGCAAGGAACGTTTCGAGGGCCATATCGCCGGTGTGGAATCGGTGCGGGCTTCGGTACATGCCGCTCTGCGGCACGGGGTGCGCTACCTGACGCTCTATGTTTTTTCGACCGAAAACTGGGGCCGGCCCGAACAGGAGGTCAACGCGCTGATGGAGCTTTTCTGCCGCAGCGTGGTGCACGAGACGCCCGGCCTCGCCCGCGAGGGGGTGCGCATCCGCATGATCGGCGACCGCAGCCGCTTTTCGGACGAAGTACGGCACTCGCTAGCCGAAGCCGAAAAAAACACGGCATCGGCCGACAAGCTGACGCTGATTCTGGCGCTGAACTATTCGTCGCGGAGCGAAATCGTGCGCGGCGTGCAGGAGCTCGCCCGACGGGTGCAGGCAGGCGCGCTGGTACCCGAAGCTATCGACGAAACGGCCGTCGGCGCGGTGCTCGACACGGCGGAATACCCCGACCCCGACCTGATTGTCCGCACGAGCGGCGAGTGCCGGTTGAGCAACTTCCTGCTGTGGCAGGCGTCGTACGCCGAGCTGTGGTTTCCCGACGTGCTGTGGCCCGATTTCGACGAGACGTGGTTCGACCGCGCTATCGAAGAGTACGGCCGGCGCGACCGTCGCTACGGGCGGGTTTGATTTTGCGACTGATAATGATGAAATATACCGACAATCATAACGCCAAGCACGGCGACGAATCGCGACGGAACGGACGTCGATTTTTCGGCCTGTTCGCGGCACTGACCGTGCTTGCTCTCGGCTGGGCGCATCCCGAGCTGCAAGCGCAGACGCCCGCACCGGCAGCCGACGCGGCCGATACGACAGCGGCGGCCCCCGCGTTTCCCGAAAATGCGGCCATGATGCAGTACGGCAACCGGCCCAAACGCTACCGGCTGCGCACAATCGACATCCACGGGGTGAAATACCTCGACCCCAACACGCTCAAATCTTCCGCCGGACTCATCGAGGGCGACTCGATTTACCTGCCGAGCGACTTCATTCCCAATGCTATCCAGCGGCTGTGGAGCCAGAGCGTCTTTTCCGACGTCAAAATCGGTGCGGACGTCGAGGGCGACGACCTCGACCTGCACGTCTTTCTGAAAGAGCGTCCCCGCATCTACAACTGGGATTTCGAGGGCGTCTCGAAAGGCAAGAAGAAAGACCTGCTCGAAAAACTGAAACTCAAACCGGGCCGCAACACGCTGTCGGACTACATCATCGACAAGAACAAGAAACTCATCAAGGCCTACTGGGTCGAAAAGGGATTCCGCAATGCCGAAGTGGACGTGCGCATCGACAACGACTCGCTGCGGCCGGAGCAAATCGTGCACGTCACGTTCCTCATCGACAAGAAAGACAAGGTAAAAATCGGCAAAATCAACTTCACGGGCAACGAGCAGTTCAACGACCGCCGTCTGCGCAAGACGTTCAAGAAAACCCACCAGAAGAGCATCAACTTTTTCCGTAGCACGAAGCTCAACGAAAACGACTATGCCGACGACAAGGAGCTCTTATTAGACTTTTACAATTCCAAAGGCTATCGGAATGCGACGATCGTGCGCGATTCGATTTACCCGATCGACGACAAACACATCGGCATCGACATCGACCTTTCGGAGGGGAACAAATACTACATCCGCAACGTCTCGTGGGTGGGCAACTCGGTGCACGAAACCGAAGAGCTGCAACGCATGTTCGCCGTGAAGCGGGGCGACACCTACGACAAGAAGTCGATGCACAAACGACTTGGCATCGGCAAGGAGACCGACCCCGAAGCCATGTCGGTGTCGTCGCTCTACCAAAACGACGGTTATCTGATGTCGCAAATCGAACCGGCCGAAACTATCATCGGACCCGACTCGATCGACATCGAGGTCAAGGTATTCGAGGGCAAGCAGTTCACAATCAACGAGGTGGGCATTACGGGCAATCAGCGCGTCGACGACGAGGTGATTCGCCGCGAGCTGTACACCCGTCCGGGCGAACTCTACAACCGTGCGCTGCTGATGCAGACCATCCGCACGCTCAACGCCATGGGTCATTTCAATGCCGAAGCTATCATGCCCGACATCCGGCCCGTATCGAACGAACTGGTCAACGTCAACTGGGCACTCGAAGAGTCGGCCTCCGACCAGTTCAACATCGCGGGTGGCTGGGGCTCGGGCACCTTCGTGGGGTCGGTGGGCATCACGCTGAACAATCTGTCCATCAAAAACTTCTTCAAGAAAGGGGCATGGCGCCCCTATCCTATGGGACAGAACCAGCGGCTCTCCATATCGGCCCAAACCAACGGTACTTACTACAAAGCGTTCGCGTTCAGTTTCACCGACCCTTGGCTCGGCGGACGCAAACCCAACTCGTTCACCGTTTCGGCCCACTACTCGGAGCAGAACAACGCCTACTACGTTTGGCAAAAGGCCACGCAATACTTCCGCACCTACGGCCTCGCATGCGGACTGGGCAAACGGCTCGAATGGCCCGACCCCTATTTCCAACTCTACGCCGAAGCCAACTACGAACGCTATTCGCTGAAAAACTGGAGCCTGTTCGATATGACCAACGGTTCGTCGAACCTGCTGTCGTTCCGCATCGTGTTCTCGCGCAGTTCGGTCGACCAGCCTATCTATCCGCGTCGCGGTTCGGAGTTCAGCGCATCGGTGCAGGCCACGCTCCCCTACTCGCTGTGGGACGGCAAGGATTACAGCGACCCCGCGATGACGAACACCCAACGCTACAAGTGGATCGAATTCCACAAATGGCAGTTCAAGGGGCAATGGTTCCAAGCCCTGACCCGCAACATGAACCTCGTGCTGATGGTCAAGGCCGAAATGGGTTACTTGGGAGCCTACAACCGGCATAAGGTTTCGCCGTTCGAGCGGTTCGAGGTCGGCGGCGACGGCATGTCGGGCTACAATTATTACGGTATCGACATCATCTCGATGCGCGGTTACGAAGACGGCGCACTCGATCCGGTGGGCGAAAACTACGCCCGAGGCTACAACAAATACACAATGGAGTTGCGCTATCCGGTGATTCTGAAACCCTCGTCGCAGATTTACGTGCTGGGCTTCCTCGAAGGCGGCAATGCGTTCAACTCGTGGAAATCGTTTTCGCCGTTCCGCATCAAGCGGGCCGCCGGATTCGGCGTGCGGCTCTACCTGCCGGTGGTCGGCATGCTGGGCATCGACTGGGGCTACGGATTCGACCCGCCGGCCGGCTCGACGACCAAGAGCGGCAGCCAGTTCCACTTCGTCATGGGTCAGCAGTTTTAATTTCGGCGACGGCTGAAAACTGACAGACAAACCCGCTAAATCCCCCTTTGAAAAGGGGGACTTAATAAAGAAGGATACGGCCCTTAACAGGGTGGCAACATATTTGAAACGATAAACGCAGAATTAAAGCACATGAGCATGAAACGACTGATTTTAACGACGCTGCTGTTGGGTGCGATGACGACCCTCGCGGCCCAGAACTACATCGTGGTCAACAGCGAAAAGGTATTCAAGTCCATCGACGCCTACAACAAGGCGCTGACCGAGTTGGACGAACTGGCCCGCCAGTACCAGTCGCAGGTCGATGCCAAATATGCGGCCGTCGAACAACTCTACGAGAACTACATGAATCAGAAAGCGTCGCTGACGGCTTCGGTTCGTCAAACGCGCGAGAACGCCATATTGGAACAGGAAAAAGCAGCGCAAGAGTTTCAAGAAAGTCTGTTCGGCAACGACGGCACGCTGATGAAAAAACGGCAGGAGCTGATTCAACCCATTCAGAAACGGGTGTTCGACACTATCGACCGATATGCCAAACAGGCGGGTGCCGACCTCGTGCTCGATGCATCGAACAATCCGACGCTGCTCTACAACAGCGAGCGCATCGACCGCACGCAACAAATCATCGACGCCCTCCGATAAATTCGGGATCCGAAATACGGAAACGAACCATTGGGAGGGCACTCCCGAAACACTGGTATGATTAATAAAACTATTTAATAACACCATGAAAAAGACAATCAAACTAACCCTTGCGGTTGTACTGACGATGGGCGCGACGTCGCTCTTCGCTCAAAAGTTCGGTCGGATCAATTCCAGCGAAATCATCGCGGCCATGCCCGAAACCAAAGAGATGCAAATCAACATGGAGGCCTATGCCAAGAATCTCGACAGCGAAATGGAATCGCTCCAAGTCGAATACAACAACAAGGTGCAAGAGTTCCAAAAGAACAACGCCACCTACTCCGATGCCGTGCGCGACATGAAAGTCAAAGAGTTGGATTCGATTGCGGCCCGCATCCGCGAGTTCCAGCAGGTGGCGCAGGAGGATTATCAGAAAAAACAGTACGAATTGCTGGCCCCTATCCAAGAAAAGGCCAAGAACGCTATCGACAAGGTTGCGGCCACGAACGGTTATCTCGGCATATTCGATACGGCGGTAGGTGCTTTGGTCTATTTCGACGAGGCGGCACTGACGGACATCGCGCCCGAAGTGAAGAAAGAGCTGGGCATCACCGAAACGGCCGCTGCCGCGAACTGATAGCCCGCGATTGCGATGCTCATGCCCGCCTTGATAAAAAGGCGGGCTTTTTTGTGCCACAAAACAGCGCGCTGCCGCGTCAATAAAATTTTCTTTTCCATTTTTACTTTTTCACGCTGAAAATCGTATCTTTGCGAAAATCGAAATCCTCTCGCGATGCCCCGATTCAGAACCCTTTTCGATACCGAAATAACTGCTCTGCAAGCCGCCGGTGTCACGGCCGAAGCGTGGCCGCTGGTCGCCGTGAGCGACGATTTCCGGCCCGAACAACTGCAACGCTGCCGGTTGGAGGGGCGCATCGAACTGGCATCGGGAGCCCGCATCCGGCGTTCGTGCGTCCGCAACTACCGCATCGGCGAAAATTCGCTGGTCGAAGATGTCGTGGCATTGGAGTGCCGCGAGCGCAGCACGTTCGGCAACGGCGTCGAGGTGGCGACGATGAACGAATGCGGCGGCCGCACGGTCAAAATCGCGGACACGCTTTCGGCGCAAGCAGCCTACCTGATGGCCGTGTACCGCCACCGTCCGCAAGCCGTCGCGGCCCTCGAACGCATGGTCGAAGCCCATGCCGAAGCGCAGGCGTCGGAGCTGGGCGAGGTGGGCCGCGACTGCCGCATCGTCGGGGCGCGGTTCATCCGCGAAACGCGCATCGGCAACGGCGTGACCGTCGACGGCGCCTCGGCCCTCGAAAACGGCACGCTCTGCGCAGGCGTACCCATCGGCCCGGATGTCAAAGCCTACGGATTCATCTGCGCCGAAAACGCACGGGTCGCCAACGGCACGACGCTCGAACACTGCTTCGTGGGCGAAAGCTGCATCATGGACAAGGGATTCACCGCATCGGAATCGCTCTTTTTCGCCAATTCGCACTGCGAGAACGGCGAAGCGGCGGCTATTTTCGCGGGGCCCTACACGGTTTCGCACCACAAATCGTCGCTGCTGATTGCGGGCATGTTCTCGTTCTTCAACGCAGGCAGCGGCTCGAACCAGAGCAACCACCTCTTCAAGAGCGGCGCCGTGCATCAGGCCGTGCACCTGCGCGGCTGCAAATTCGCTTCGGGCGCCTACATCATGTCGCCCGCGCTGGAAGGCCCTTTCACGATGGTCATGGGCCACCACTCGTCGCATCACGACACGTCGGCCTTTCCGTACTCCTACCTCATCGAAAAGGAGGGCCGCTCGCAGCTGACGCCCGCCGCCAACCTCACGAGCTACGGCACCGTCCGCGACTTGGAAAAATGGCCCGCCCGCGACCGACGCACCGTCGGCCGCGACATCATCGACTTCGAGGAGTACAACCCCTACATCGGCGGCGCGCTGTTGCAGGCCGTCGACCTGCTGCACCGCATGCAGGAACAAGACCCCAAAGCCGAAACCTACATCCACAACCACGTGCAGATTCGCGCGACGGCGGCGCAGCGCGCTATCGGGCTTTATAACAAGGCTATCGTCGCGACACTCGGGTCGATGCTGGCCAAAGGCACCGTCGCGGAACGTTACGACGGCACCGGCCGCTGGCTGGACATCGCCGGACAATACATTACGAAACGCGAGGTCGACCGCATCGTCGGAGCCATCGAGAACGGCACGCTCGATACGCTCGAAGCGGTGGACAATGCGTTCCGCGTCTTCCATGTGCACTACGACGACTACGCCCGCAGCTGGGCCGAATCGGTCTATGCGGGCATGCTGGGCCACGCGCCGAGCCGCGAGGAGCTGAACGAAGCCATTGCCGCCGGCGAAAACGTCCGCGCGACCCTGCGCGAGATGACCGATGCCGACCGCGCCCGCGACTGTTCGCCCGACATGGCCGTCGGCTACGGTCTCGACTGCGATGCCGACGCCGAACGCCAAGCCGACTATCGGGCCGTTCGCGGACTGGACTGACGCCGCGCCCCGCCCCAAACTTTCGAGATTTCATACCTGCTGTCAGAGATGTACACCCAAAGCATCACCAGAAACCACCGCACGGCGTTCGTGCTGCTCATCGACGCATCGGGCTCGATGTCCGAAGAGACCACCTACGGCGGTCGCCGGATGACCAAAGCCGCCGCCGTGACGTCGATTACCAATTCGCTGCTGTTCGAGCTCATCGAACGAGCCCGCCGCGACGACGACGTGCGCAACTACTACGACATCGCCGTGCTGGGCTATTCGGGCGACGACGAAGTGCGTTCGCTGCTTCCCGACGAACGCGAATCGCTCACTATCAGCGAACTGGCCGCCTGCAAAGCGACCATGCGGACCGAAGTGCTGCCCTGCCGGCTTCCGAACGGCGGCATTTCGCTGCGCGAACTGCCGTCGCCCCAGTGGATTGCCACGAACGCGGCCGGACCAACCCCGATGTGCGAAGCCCTGCGCCGCGCCCGCGATTTCGTGGCGGCGTGGTGCGCCGAACCCGCCCATGCGGAGAGTTTTCCGCCGGTGGTTTTCAACATCACCGACGGCGAAGCGACCGACTGCGAGGACGATGAACTGCTGGCCGTGTCGGAACAAATCAAATCGCTGCACACAGCCGACGGCAATGTGCTGCTGATCAACATCCACATCTCGAACTGCGACGACCCCCGCGCCGTATTCTTTCCGTCGGCGGCCGAAGCCGACTACCCCAACCGCTACGCATCGCTGCTCTACGAATGTTCGTCGGAGATGCCGCGCGTATTCGACGAGGCGATTCGCGAATCGAAAGGCCCCGAAGCCATGCCGCCCTTTCGCGGCATGAGTTTCAACGCTTCGGCCGCCGAACTGCTCGCCATGCTCAACATCGGCTCCATCAGCATCAAAACCGAATAAGCCATGACCCCGACCATCCGCATCTTCACGCAGGCGCTGCTGACGCCCGACCTCTCGTTCGAAACGCTCGGCGATGCCCGTGCCGTTCTCGATGAAAACGGGCTGCCCCGACTGCACCGCACGACCCGATTCGTCGAAGCCGAAATCGAATGGCGCGGTGCACGCT
>CAMWYI010000009.1 GCA_947178455.1 uncultured Alistipes sp.
TCGACCGGCCGGCCATTCTCCCACAACTGCACTGTTTCGGTGAACGGACGTTGGCCGAAATGGCCGTAGGAGGCCGTTTTCTCGAAAATCGGGTTTTTCAGTCCGAACCGCCGCACGATAGCCGCCGGACGCAGGTCGAACAGCTTGCCGATGCGGCGGGCGATTTCGCCGTCGGTCATCCCTGCCAGCGCTGCGGGACGGGGCGAGCCGTAGGTGTTCACGTAGACGGAGAGCGGTTCGGCGATGCCGATAGCATACGACAACTCGACCAGCACTTCGTCGGCGACGCCCGCCGCCACGAGGTTCTTGGCGATGTGCCGCGCGGCATAGGCGGCCGAACGGTCGACTTTTGACGAGTCCTTGCCCGAAAAGGCGCCGCCGCCGTGCGCACCGCGTCCGCCGTAGGTGTCGACGATGATTTTGCGGCCCGTGAGCCCCGTATCGCCGTGCGGGCCCCCGATGACGAACTTGCCCGTCGGGTTGACGTGCAGGATGTAGTCGTCGCTGAGCAAATCGGCCAGCTTGTCTTGTGCCCGTTCGAGCCGTTGCTTGACGCGCGGAATGAGAATCGTCCGCACGTCTTCGCGAATCTGCTGCTGCATGCGTTGTTCGGCCTCTTTTTCGGTCAGGCCGCCGCCCGGCAGGATGAATTCGTCGTGCTGGGTCGAGACGACAATCGTATGCACCCGCACGGGGCGGTTCGTCTGCTCGTCGTACTCGATCGTAACCTGCGATTTGGCGTCGGGCCGCAGGTAACGCATCACCTCGCCTTCGCGGCGGATGACGGCCAACTCTTTGAGAATCACGTGCGACAGCATGAGCGTCGCGGGCATCATTTCGCGCGTTTCGTTGCAGGCGTAGCCGAACATGATGCCTTGGTCGCCAGCGCCCTGCTCCTCTTCGGTCGCGCGCACGACGCCCTGATTGATGTCGGCCGACTGGCCGTGCAGCGCCGACACGATGCCGCACGAGTTGCAGTCGAACTGGTACTCGCTCTTGGTGTAGCCGATGCGTCCGATGACGCGGCGGGCCACCTCCTGCACGTCGACGGTGGCGTTGGCGCGCACCTCGCCCGCTACGACGACCAGACCGGTGGTACAAAGGGTTTCGCAGGCGACTTTGGCGTCGGGGTCATGACGGAGATACTCGTCGAGAATGGCATCGGAAATCTGGTCCGATACTTTGTCGGGGTGCCCTTCGGACACCGATTCGGAAGTGAACAAAAAGCCCATTCGATACATTTTTTGTGGTGCGGTTCCGCGCCGCCGCCCGCATGATGCCGGACGATTCGGAATACCCGAAATGTTCCGAATCCCCGATGACCGGCGAACTCGCACCGAGTTAAATGAATAAAAACGTATGAAACGGGAAAAAGTCGGCTGATGTGGTGCCCAAAAAAGCTGTTTTAGCGATTTTTTAGTGTGGTTTGCAATCAGTCAAATCTTTCCACATTTCCCGCGTGACAGACGGGATTGCAAAGATACGAAATTAATTCAAAATTCACAATTATCGGTGAGAGCACTTCCGACCGTCGGAAACCAACTGACTGTCCGTAGCGCTAATAAAAGAGCCGGAATCCAGCGGAAAACCATTTCGGTCATTCGGTCCAAGAAATTATTTATGCAATAATCCGAATAACGCGAAAGGTCCAAGATCGTTCTCCGCAGGTCTCCGGCTTTTGTATGTATAGGCATAAAAAAGCGGGCAAATCATTCAACCCGCGATTGAGGCCTTGGACAGCCCTTGTAGAAGATTGAAGAAATGCCCACGCCGTAAAACAGCGCGAGCATCAACTTTTTGTCCTCTACATGGTTTGAAATGTCCAAGTTTCAATCGCAGAAGAAAAGCCGATGCGCTTTCAGTATGTTTTCACAAAAGTATGAAAAACCGAGCACAAAAGCAAATTTATTTTTTCTATGGCGCTTTTTTGTGCGACGCTTCGGTCTGAAAACCGTGACGGCGCAGAAACTCCGCGAAGCCCCACAACCGACCTTCGCGCTTAAAACCCTGTTCTTAACAGGGGGGAATTTTGTCGATTTAGAACAAAATTGTACTTTTGTGCCGAATGTGTATCTCCGTTCGTTACCTATTATATTATGAACAGACGAATCAGTATCGTTATCCTCGTGTCGGGATTTTTGCTTGCGGTCGGGTGCTCCGGCCGGCAGGAGCGGCCCCGAACGCTGCCGTCGGTGCAGACCGGTGTGGTCGAACCTTACGGCGAATCGCAGAAACTCGAATTTCCGGGCCGCGTCAAGGCCGCACAGGAGGTCAATTTGGCCTTCAAGCTGGCCGGAACGTTGCAGCGTTTCCTCGTGCCCGAAGGAACCCACGTGCGGCAGGGCGATGTGCTCGCGCAGCTCGACCCGCGCGACTATCGGTTGCAGTTGGATGCGGTCGAGGCCGAATACCGCCGTATCAAGGCGCAGGCCGAGCGTGTCATGGCGCTCTATGCCGACAGCGCGGCGACGGCCGACGATTACGACAAGGCGCGTTACGGCCTGCGCCAAATCGAGGCGAAGTACCGCAACTGCAAAAACCAGTTGGCCGACACCGAGTTGCGCGCACCGTTCGACGGCTTCGTGCAGCGTCACCTGCTCGACCGCGGGACGGTCGTCGGGGCCGGCATGCCCGTCGTGAGCATCATTTCGGGCGAGGCTCCCGAAGTGGAAATCAACATTCCGGGTGCGGAGTACGTGCGCCGCAACGAGTTCGCGGCATTCGAGGGGTCGTTCGACTTCTGGCCGGGCCGCCGAATCCCGCTCACGCTGTTGAGTATCAGCCCCAAAGCCAATGCCAATCAACTCTATACGGTGCGTCTGGGCATCGCTGCGGGCACCGACCCGATGCCCGCGCCCGGCATGAACACGATGGTCGAAGTGGCGTTCCGTTTGTCGGACGAGACGCGCAGCACGATTCCCGCTACGGCGCTTTTCGCCGAATGGCAGGAGAGCTTCGTGTGGGTCGTCGGCAAGGACAGCCTCGTCGTGCGGCGGCCCGTGCGGGTGTTGAGCCTGCACTCCGACGGCTCGGCGGTCGTCGGCTCCGAACTCCGCGCCGGTGAGCGTATCGTCACGGCGGGCGTGCACAGCCTGCACGAAGGCGAAAAAGTGGCCCCGATGGCCGAACCGTCGGAAACCAACGTGGGAGGACTCTTATGAAAGCGGATTTCGGCGCTTGGGCCTTTTCTAATAAAAAGTTAGTCTATTTTCTGTTGGCCGTGTTGTGCGTGGGCGGCTTGCTGTCGATTTACGACATGAGCAAGCTCGAAGACCCCGAAATCACCGTCAAACAGGCGATGGTCGTGGCCGTCTACCCGGGTGCTTCGGCGCACGAGGTCGAAATGGAGGTCACCGACCCGCTCGAAAAGAGCATCCGCGCTATCGGCGAACTGGGTAGCGTGTCGAGTTGGTCGTACAACGATTTGGCCATTGTGCAGGTGGAGCTCGAAACCACCGTGCCCGATGCCGACATCGAGCAGTGCTGGGACTTGCTGCGCCGCAAGGTGGGCGACACGCCGCTGCCGTCGGGCGTCACGGTCGCCGTGCGCGACGACTTCGGGCTGGTCTACGGCATGCTCTATGCGCTGACGGGCGACGGACTGACCGAACGGCAGTTGGAGGACTACGCCGAGCTGGTCAAGCGTGAAATCGGCGACCTCGACGGCGTGGCCCGCGTGGAGATTTACGGCGAGCGGGCCGACTGCATCGACATCGCGATTCTGCCCGAAAAAATGGCGACGCTGGGCATCTCGCCCGCCGAAGTGCTGGCCACGCTCAAAGGACAGAACGATACCTATTACGCCGGATATTACGACAACGGCCCCAGCCGCATCCGTGTGACGGTAGCGGACAAATTCCGCACGGTCGAGCAAATCAAGAGCATGGTCATTCAGGGTCACGAGGACGACCAGCTGCGGTTGGGCGACATCGCGACCGTCGAGCACGGTTATGCCGAGCCCGTGCGCAACGAGATGCTCTACGACGGGCGTCATGCGCTGGGCATCGCCGTCGCGGCCGCTTCGGGCAGCGACATCGTGAAGGTGGGCGGTGCCGTGCGACGCAAACTGGCCGAATTGCAGGAGACGCGCTTTCCGGCAGGCGTCGAGTGCCACAAAATTTTCTACCAACCCGAACGCGTAACCGATGCGCTGTTGACATTTTTAATCAATTTGGTGGAGTCCGTCGTGATTGTCGTGGGGATTCTCATGCTGACGATGGGCTTCCGCAGCGGCATGATTATCGGCATCAGTCTGGTTATCATCGTCATCGGGTCGTTCCTCGTGTTGGGCATGACCGACGGCACGATGCAGCGCGTGTCGCTGGCGTCGTTCATCCTCGCGATGGGTATGCTGGTCGACAATGCCATTGTCATCGTCGACGGAATTTTGGTCGACCTCCAATCGGGCAAACCCCGCCGCGAAGCCCTCACGGCTATCGGCTGCAAGACGGCGATGCCGCTGCTGGGTGCGACGCTGATTGCGATTTTGGCCTTCTTCCCCGTCTACCTGTCGCCCGATACGGCGGGCGTCTATGTCCGCGACTTGTTCATCGTGTTGGCCGTATCGTTGCTGTTGAGTTGGGTGCTCGCACTCGTCCACGTGCCGTTGATGTGCGACCACTGGCTGAAACACAACGCCGACGCGCAAGCGGGCGAAAACCGCATGGAGGAACGTTTCAAACGTTGGTTGCGCGCGGTGCTCGGATTCGCGTTGCGGCATCGCATCGCCGCGCTGGTGTTGGCCGTCGTGTTGGTCGGCGCGAGCGCATGGGGGTACGGTTTCATGCGGCACGGCTTCTTCCCCGACATGGTTTACGACCAACTCTACATGGAGTACAAACTCCCCGAGGGGACCAATTCGGGACGGGTGAAAAGCGACCTCGCGGAAATCGAGGCCTACCTCAAAACGCGGCCCGAAGTAACCCACGTAACCACCTCGACGGGCGGCACGCCGGCACGCTACAATTTGGTGCGCAGCATCGCCACGCCGTCGTTGTCTTACGGCGAGCTCATCATCGACTTCACCTCGCCCAAAGCCCTCGAAAAGAACATCGACGCCATTCAGCGCGACTTGACGGCCCGTTATCCCGACGCCTACGTCAAGCTGAAACGCTACAACCTGATGTTTAAGAAATATCCGATTGAAGTATTGTTCACCGGCCCCGATCCGGCCGTGCTGCACCGGTTGGCCGACAGCGCGCGCCGCATCATGGAGACGACGCCCGAAGTGGAGCTCATCACCACCGACTGGGAGCCGCGCATTCCGGTGTTGAGCATCGACTACGAGCAGTCATCGGCCCGCCGCATGGGGCTGGGGCGGCAGAACGTGGCGATGTCGATTCTTTCGGCCGCCGGAGGGATTCCGGTGGGGACGTTCTACGAGGGCATCCGCCCCAACACTATCTACCTGAAATGCACCGACATGGACGGCCTGCCGCTGGACAACCTCGAAAACGTGCCGGTATTCTCGACGCTGCCCGCGCTGACGAGCCTCGTCGACGAGGAGACGCTCGTGCAGCTGCGCACGGGTGTGCTCGACCGCGCGAAATTGGTCGAACGGGCTCTGCGCACCGTGCCGCTGAAACAAATCAGCCGAGGGGTCGACGTCGCATGGGAAGACCCCGTCGTGCCGCGTTACAACGGCCAGCGGGCCCAGCGGGTGATGTGTTCGCCCGTGTCGGGGCTCGAAACCGAAGCGGCCCGCCGTGCTATCGTCGACCGCATCGAGGCGATTGCGCTGCCGACGGGCTACGGCCTGACGTGGCAGGGCGAAAAGGGCGCCAGCGACCAGACGATGCGCTACTTGTTCAAGAACATTCCGGTGGGCGTCGTGCTGATGATTGCCATTCTGATATTTCTGTTCGGAGACTACCGCAAGCCGACCGTCATCGTGTGCGGCATTCCGTTGATTGCCGTCGGCGTGGTCGGCGCGATGCTCCTCACGGGGCAGACTTTCACGTTCTGCGCCATTGTGGGCGTGCTGGGGTTGGTCGGCATGATGATGAAGAACAGCATCGTGCTGATGGACGAAATCGGCGAACGCATGGCGACGGCCGAAGATCCGGTCGAAGCGCTGCTGGCCAGCTCCGAAAGCCGCATGCGGCCGGTGATGATGGCCTCGCTGACGACGATTTTGGGCATGATTCCGCTGTTGAGCGACGCCATGTTCGGGTCGATGGCCGCGACGATTATGGGCGGTCTGTTGTTCAGCACCTTCGCGACGTTGTTGTTCGTGCCGGTGCTCTATGCTCTGTTTTTCAAAATCCGCGTAAACCGATGATACTTATTAATTTGCGCATAATGCTTACGACGGTCGTGTTCGCGACGGTCGGCGTCGTTGCGACCGCTTCCGCGCAGACCGTACTGACGCTCGACCAGTGCATCGAGCAGGCCAAAGCCAACAACCGTCGGCTGGCGGCCGCCGACAAGCAGGTGCAGTCCGCCCGCTACGACCTGCGGAGCATGAAAGCCAACTTCCTGCCGTCGATTTCGGCGGTCGGCATGGGGCTGTATTCCAATACGAAAGGCGGTCTGAACATCGCGGGCGGCATGTTGCCGGTCTTCGGGGCCGACATGACCCCGACGGGGCAGTTCGCCGCTTTTCCGGGCATGAACCTCGACTATCGTGTCGGGTGGCTTTACGGTGGCGGCGTGCAGCTCGAACAGCCGCTCTACATGGGCGGCAAGGTGCGCACGGGGTTGCGCATGGCGAAAATCGGCACCGAACTGGCTGCGCAAAGCCGACGTCTGACCGAGCAGGAGGTCGTTTTGGAGACTTCGCGCGCCTATGCCGACGTGGTACGGGCCCGCGAACTGCGGACGGTGGCCGAACGCTACCATGCGCTGCTGACCGAGTTGCTGCGCAACGTCGAAAGCGCGCGCAAACACGGCCTGAAACCGCAGAACGACGTGCTGCGCGTGCAGGTCAAACTGAACGAGAGCGAGTTGAACCTGCGTCGGGCCGAGAACGGCCTGCGGCTGGCGACGATGAATCTGTGTCATCTGACGGGGCACCGGCTGACCGAGCCGCTCGAAATCACGGGCGACCTGCCCGCTTATCCGGCCGTCGCGCCTGCCGCCGATTTGGAGGCTCGCCCCGAATCGCAGCTCCTCGACCGCAAGAGCCGGTTGGCGCGCGAGCAGGTGCGCATGGCCCGCAGCGAACGGCTGCCGCAGGTGGGGCTGGTCGGCAGCTACGGCTACCTGCACGGCATCAAGCTGAACGACAGCTATTTGCTCGACGGGGCGAGCTACATGGCGGGGGTGCAGGTGTCAATTCCGATTTTCCACTTCGGCGGCCGGTCGAACAAGATGCGGGCAGCCCGTGCGAAGTACGAGCAGACGCAGCTGGAACAAGCCGACGCCAACGAACGGATGCAGCTGGAACTGACCCGTGCGGCAAACAATTTCGACGAATCGGCGCTCGAAGTGCAGTTGGCCGAATCGTCGCTGGCTGTGGCCGACGAGAACCTGCGGTTGAGCGGGTTGCGCTATCGGGCCGGAACCGAAACGCTGTCGGATTACCTCGCCGCGCAGGCATTGTGGCAGCAGGCCTATCAGACCCATGTGCAGGCCCGTGTGAATGCCTATCTCGACTGGCTGGAATACTGCAAAGCCGCTGGCCAGCTTTAATTAGCGCTACGGACGGATTTTCGGTTTCGGCCGGTCGGAAGCGCCCTGTCGGACGGCTCACAGACAAAAGCGGACGTGAATCTTTTGGATTCACGTCCGTTTTATATGTATGTTACAGCATTGATTACCAGATGATGACCCGTTCGGATTCGGGCAGGAACATCGGGCCGTCGGTGATGCCGAACGCATCGTAGAACGTTTGCAGGTTGCGCACCGTCGCGTCGACGCGCCACTTGCCGAGCGAGTGCACGTCGAGTTTCGTCAGGCGGGCGATTTCCTCGTCGCGGATGTTCTGTGCCCACAGGGCCGCATAGGCCAAATAGAAACGCTGTGCAGCCGTGAATCCGTCGATCGGCGCGGGTTCCATGCCGTTTTGGGCGTTTTTCATCGCGGTGTAGGCCACGCGCAGACCGCCTTGGTCGGCGATGTTCTCACCCAGCGACAACGCGCCGTTGGCGTGGATGGCGGGCTGACCGTCGCGGGCGGGCAGCACTTCGATAGCGTTGAACTGGTCGACGAGCACGGCCGTCTTCTTCTTGAACGCTTCGGCGTCGGCTTCGGTCCACCAGTTGTTGAGGTTGCCGTGTTTGTCGAAGTTGCGGCCCTGATCGTCGAATCCGTGCGTCATTTCATGGCCGATGACCACGCCGATAGCCCCGTAATTGACGGCATCGTCGGCATCCGAGTTGTAGAACGGCGGTTGCAGAATGGCGGCCGGGAAACAGATTTCGTTGGTCGTCGGATTGTAGTAGGCGTTGACCATTTGCGGCGGCATGTGCCACTTGGCACGGTCGACCGGACGGCCCAGTTCGGCGATGTTGTCGGTCGTGTACCACTTGTTGGCCTCGACGACGTTCTCCCAATAGCTTTTTTGCGGGTCGATGTCGAGCGTCGTGTAATCTTTCCACTTGTCGGGATAGCCGATTTTCACGGTGAATGCCGCCAGTTTCTCCTGCGCCTTGATTTTGGTTTCGTCGGACATCCAGTCGAGGTCGGCAACGTGCTGCGACAGCGCGGTTTGCAGATTTTTCACGATGCCGAGCATGCGCTCTTTGTCTTTTTCGGGAAAATACTTCGCCACGTAGATTTCGCCGACGGCCTCCGACAGCACGCTGTTGGGAACGGCCATCGCGCGCTTCCAGCGGGGTTTCTGCTCCTGACGGCCCGACATCGTGCGGCCGTAGAACTCGAACGAAGCGTCGCCGAACGCATCGCTCAAATACGAAGCCGCTGCGTCGATGTATCCGGCCGCCATGTAGTAGCGCAGGTCGGCGAGCGGCGCCGTTTTCAGTATCCGGTTGGAGTTGTCGAGCGCGGAGGGCGTGGTGACGATGACCGTCTCGAAGTCGCCGATGCCCATTTTATCGGTATAAGCGGCCCAGTCGACGGCATCGTAGCGTTTTACGAAGTCGCTTTTGGCGATTTTGTTATAGAGTTTCGGGATGTCGCGCATCGCCTCGCTCGACCAGTTTTTGCGGGCCAGCGCCGTTTCGATGCGCATCACGCCGTCGACCGCTTGGGCGATTTCCGCAGCGGGAAGGCCTGCCAACTCGAAAATTTTTGCCAAGTAGGCTTTGTAAGCGACGCGTTTCGATTCATGCTCCGCATCGAGGTAGTAGTCGCGGTCGCCCATCATCAGACCGGCTTGCGAAGCATAGAGCGCGTTGGTGTCGCTGTCCATCATATCGGCTTCGACCCCGATGCCGAAGAATGGATTGGATACCGAAGCGTGGAGCTCGGCGATGAGCGCGGTCAGCTCGGCCCGGTCGGTGACGGCGAGAATCCGCTCGACCATCGGCCGGATAGGAGCGGCCCCCTCGTCGTTGAGGCGCGCCGAATCGAGCCCCATTTTATAGAGGTCGGAGATTTTCTGTTCGACGCTGCCCGCATCGGCTTTCGTGCGGGTCATCTCGGCGAAAAGGTCGTTGATGCGGATTTCGTTGTTCTCGCGCAGGATGTCGAATGACCCGTAACGCGAAAATTCGGGTTTCAGCGGATTGCGCTGCTGCCACCCGCCGGTGGCGTACTCGTAAAAATCGACGTTCGGCGCGACCGACGGGTCGAGATTGGCCAAGTCGATAGCCGGAACTTTCGGTGCGTTGTGCTGACAGGCTGCCATACAAACCGTTAATGCAAAAAGTAAAGAGATTCGTTTCATAGAATGGGTTGACTATAATTCAAAGTTAATTGCGGCCTTTTAGGCCGCGCGGGCCGCAGCCTCCGCCAGCGGAGGCCCGCCACTGGCGTGTCGTGTCTTCCGCAGTCTTCGGCCCTCAAAAACCGTGACGGCGCAGGAACTTTGCGAGGCCGAACAACCGTCCTTCGCGCTTAAATCGGCTTTCTTAAAGCGGTTATCCTAAATAGGATTTCAGCAGTTTCGACCGCGACGAATGGCGCAGGCGGCGAATGGCTTTCTCCTTAATCTGACGCACGCGTTCGCGGGTCAGGTCGAATTTCTCGCCGATTTCCTCCAACGTCATCTCCGAGCATCCGATGCCGAAGAAATACTTGATTATGTCGCGTTCGCGTTCGGTCAGGGTTTCCAAAGCGCGGTCGACCTCCGTCGACAGCGATTCGTTGATAAGCCCTCGGTCGGCGTTGGGCGAATCGGGGTTCACCAGCACGTCGAGCAGCGAGTTGTCTTCGCCGTCGGCGAACGGCGCGTCGACCGATACGTGGCGGCCTGCCACGCGCAGCGTGTCGGTCACCTTATCGCGCGGAAGCGACAGTTCGTTGGCCAGCTCGTCAGGCGACGGGGTACGTTCGTGCTCCTGTTCGAAACGGGCGAATGCCTTGTAGATTTTGTTCAGCGAACCGACTTGGTTGAGCGGCAGACGCACGATACGCGACTGCTCGGCCAACGCCTGCAAAATCGACTGACGAATCCACCACACGGCGTAGGAGATGAACTTGAAACCGCGCGTTTCGTCGAACTTCTCCGCAGCCTTAATCAGACCGAGGTTGCCTTCGTTAATCAAGTCGGGCAGGCTCAGACCTTGATTCTGGTACTGCTTGGCCACCGACACCACGAAACGCAGGTTGGCTTTGGTGAGCTTTTCCAACGCTTCTTGGTCGCCTTTTTTGATTCGTTGGGCGAGTTCCACCTCCTCCTCGACCGTGATGAGCTCCTCCTTGCCGATTTCCTGCAAGTACTTGTCCAGCGAGGCGCTTTCGCGGTTGGTGATGGATTTCGTAATTTTTAACTGTCGCATTCTTATTAAATTTTTATTAAAACCGTGATGGCGCAGCAACCGTCCGAAACTCCACAACCGTCCTTCGCGCTTAAATCGGCTTTCTTAAAGCCGCGCGCTTAAAACCCGCTTTTTAAGCGGGCGGGCCGCAGCCTCCGGCGGCGGAGGCCCGCCACTTGCGTGTCGTACCATCCGCAGGCTGCGTCCGCACGATGTCGCTATTAGTCTACGAACGTATAGCTGGCGGCCCGTCCCGTTCCGTTGCGCGTCGGATATACGCCGTCGATCGAACGGATTTTGTCGGTCATGCGCTGCATGTCGGCCAGTGAACGCACCGCCTTGTCGTTGATGTGCGTGATGACGAATCCCTGTTTGATTCGGGCACGGGCCATCAATCCGTCGGATTTGATGCCGACCACCTGCACGCCGCCTCGAATATCGAGCTGACGGCACAGCTTCTCGCCCGCATCGGCGAATTGTCCGCCCAATGCTTCGACCACGTCCACATCCTCTTTGGTAACCAATTCGGTTTTACCGGCTTTATTACGCAAAACGACTTCGATTTGTTTCATTTTGCCCGCTCTTTTTACCGACAAAACGATTTTATCGTTGGGCCGGTGCTTGGCGATTTGTTCTTGCAAGGTCGAGGCTTCGGTGATTTTCACGCCGTCGACCGCCACGATGATGTCGCCCTTGCGGACGCCCGCTTCGGATGCCGAGCCGCCCTCGACGACTGCGGCCACATAGGCCCCGCCGAGCGTTTCGATACCGGCTTCCTTGCCTTCGTCGCTATCGAGGAAATCCTGATCGACCGCGCGGAACTGGATGCCCAGCAGCGCGCGCTGCACGACGCCGAACTCTTTGAGGTCGCCCACCACCTTGCGGACAATCGACTCGGGAATGGCGAACGAATAGCCTACATAGCTGCCCGTCTGCGATTTGATGAGCGTATTGATGCCCACCAGTTCGCCGCGCGTGTTGACCAGCGCGCCGCCCGAGTTGCCCGGATTGACGGCCGCATCGGTCTGGATGAACGATTCGATGCTGAAATCGTTGGGAATGGCTCCCAGCTGACGCGCCTTGGCGCTCACGATGCCCGCCGTGATGGTCGATTGAAGGTCGAACGGCGACCCGATGGCCAGCACCCATTCGCCCAGCCGCAGTGCGTCGGACGAACCCAGCGGCAGCGTGGGCAGGTTTTCGGCGTCGATTTTCAGCAGCGCGAGGTCGGTCGCCGCATCTTTGCCGATAAGTTTGGCGTCGAATTTCCGCCCGTCGTTGAGTTTCACGCGCAGGGTGGTCGCGCCGTCGGCCACGTGGTTGTTGGTGACGATGTAGCCGTCGGGCGAGAGAATCACGCCCGAACCGCCGCCGCGACGCTCCTGATAGCGGGGCTCGCTGCCGCCGCGCTGCTGCGGAAGCCCGAAAAATTCGAGAAACGGGTCGTAACCGTAATTCGACTGGGGAACTTCGACTTTCTGCACCACCTCGATGTTGACGACGGCCTGCACCGCATTTTCGGCGGCATAGGTCAGGTCGGGGTAGCTATCCGCCTGATACGATGTGAAATGCGTGCCCGCGCTCGGTACCGTTGCGGCCGTGCGGTCGATGTAGGTGACGTGTTCTTGGGCCCCGTCGGTGAGCACCCAAGCCGTAGCACCGCCTGCGACGGCTGCCGCAGCGATGACTCCCAAAAATAAAAATGCCTTTTTCATAGTACAATGTTGATAATCGTTTCAGCGGCAAATTTTGTGCATAGGCAATCGTTTTTTTCGGTATTCGATGAACTAACGTTCCGACCGAAGCGGTTAGTATATGAAGGGCAAATAAATTTGGCATTGTACTTAACTTTTCGTATCTTCGTCCCAAACATATTGAAAGCGCATCGGCTTTTCTTCAAAAATCGAAACTTGGACCTTTCGAGCCTGCATGAAGAAAAAAGGTTGATGCTCGCGCCGTTTTTAGGCGTGGGCATTTCTTCAATCTTCATGCAGGGCAGTCCAAGGCCTCGATTTTCGGTTGAGTGATTTGCCCGCTTTTTTTATGCCTGTAAAACAATAAAAAACGGCGTTCGTAGATCGGGTGTTCGTGTAAGAGAGGAGTCGACATTCGTTTGTTTCAAAGAAGGTTCTAACTACCCCCGCAAAAAACAAACGAAACATTTCCCGCACTTGAACGACACCCTTTCGAGAACGCCGTTTTATTAGCGCTACGGGAGATCATGGGGGCATTCAAGGCCAGTGCGCTTCCCACCGACAGAAGCCACACAACTGTCCATAGCGCTTAAATCCCCGTTCTTAACGGGGCGCGCCCCGACGAGGAGATAACTGCTTGGCCGTGTGTGTCGAAAAAAGAGCCCCGACCGCTATTGGCCGGGACTCTCTTCTGCATTATTGGAAAAAATTATTCTTCCGTTTTCGGTGCTTCTTTCTCGGCAGCTGCGGCCTTCGGAGCTTTCTTCGTACCTTTGGCTTCGGCAGCCTCCATGGCACTCTTCAACGCAGCCAGACCCGTTACGTCGCCCAGCGTCGTCTTCTCGACCGAAGCGTTGATTTTCTTCACGGTCGACTTCGTAGCGTCGGCAGCGGCGCGTTTTTCGGCTTTTTCCGCTTTCTCGGCCTCCTTGCGGGCATCGTCGTAGGTGCGCAGGTGCGACAGCGTGATGCGCTTGGTGGCTTTCGAGAACTCGATGACCTTGAACGCCAGTTTGTCGCCGGCTTTCGGCATCGTGCCGTCCTCTTTCACGAGCTGACGCGTCGGGCAGAAGCCCTCGACCGTGTCGCTCAACGCAACGACGGCACCCTTGTCGGTCATCTCCGTAATGGCTGCCTCGTGTACGCTGTCGAGCGGGAACTGTGCCTCGAACTCGTTCCAAGGATTCTCCTCCAACTGCTTGTGACCCAGCGACAGACGACGGTTCTCCTTGTCGATTTCCAGCACGACGACCTCGATGTCGGCGCCGACCTGCGTGAAATCGCCCGGATGCTTCACTTTCTTCGTCCAGCTCAGGTCCGAAATGTGAATCAGACCGTCGATGCCCTCCTCGATTTCGACGAATACGCCGAAGTTCGTGAAGTTACGCACGCGGGCCGTGCACTTCGTACCGACGGGATATTTGGTTTCGATCTGCTCCCACGGGTCGGTGGTCAGTTGTTTGATACCCAGCGACATCTTGCGCTCGTCGCGGTCGATGGTCAGGATGACGGCCTCCACTTCGTCGCCGACTTTCATGAAGTCCTGCGCCGAACGCAGGTGCTGGCTCCACGACATTTCGGATACGTGAATCAGACCCTCGACACCCGGGGCGATTTCGACGAATGCACCGTAATCGGCCATGACGACCACTTTGCCCTTGACCTTGTCGCCGACTTTGAGGTTGGTATCGAGCGCCTCCCAAGGATGTGCCGTTAATTGTTTCAAGCCCAGTGCGATGCGTTTCTTCTGCTCGTCGAAGTCGAGGATGACGACTTGAATCTTCTCGTCCAAAGCAACGACCTCTTCGGGGTGGTTGACACGGCCCCACGACAGGTCGGTGATGTGAATCAGACCGTCTACGCCGCCCAAATCGACGAATACGCCGTAGGTGGTGATGTTCTTGACGGTACCTTCGAGAATCTGGCCTTTTTCCAGTTTCGACATGATAATCTCTTTCTGCGCTTCCAGTTCAGCTTCGATAAGCGCTTTGTGCGATACGACGACGTTGCGGAACTCTTGGTTGATTTTCACCACCTTGAACTCCATCGTCTTGTCGACATAGATGTCGTAGTCGCGGATGGGTTTCACGTCGATTTGCGAGCCGGGCAGGAAGGCTTCGATGCCGAACACGTCGACGATCATACCGCCCTTCGTGCGGCACTTGATGTAACCCTTGATGATTTCGTCGTTTTCGAGGGCCTCGTTGACGCGATCCCACGATTTGAGCTGACGGGCTTTCTTGTGCGAAAGAGCCAGCTGACCGTTCTTGTCTTCGGCCGATTCGACATAGACTTCGACCTTGTCGCCGACTTTCAGGTCGGGGTTGTAGCGGAACTCGGCGTTCGAGATGACGCCTTCGCTCTTGTAGCCGACGTTCACCAGCACTTCGCGTTTGGTGATGCTCGTAACGGTACCTTCGACCACCTCGCCGACATTGACATTCGAGAGCGTTTTGCCGTAAGCGTCGGCGATTTGCTCTTTGGGTTGGTCGTAGACGCCCAGATCCTGTTCAAACGCATTCCAGTCGAACTGGTCGTTTGCTACCGTGTTTTTCGTTTCTTCCATAATCGGAAATTTCTGTTTGCGATACAATCGCTCGTTAAGTTAAACAATTAGTTGCGTGTTCTCGCGCATGCGCGCAAGAGGTTACAAATGTAAAGAAAAATTTTTATTCCGCAAAAACGGGCATGATGCGAGATTGGGAAGTGAGCCGCAGGCTGTCGTAATCTATGCCGCTCAATACGACGGCGATGCCTTGCGGGGCCGGTACGCATTGCGGCAGCCGTTCGCGCAGCGGGGCCTGTTCGGCGCACCATTTTCCGAAGAAAGTGCCGTAGTTTGGTGGAAAGTCAAATATCAGCAGCCCCGCATAAAATTCCGTCGCGGGCTGCCGGTCGGGGTCGGCGCACTGCTCCACGCGCAAGACCCGTCCGTCGGACGAAAAGACGACGAGCGGATTGCGCACGATGTCTTGCGGCGTCCACAGCAGATTCGAGGCGATGCGGCGTTCGGCGGTCATTTTTCAGATAACCGTGTTTTCGGAGGAGAGCTCCCCGTTTTCTTTTCCCTTTTCCGTACCTACCAGCGTACCCTTCCCCTTTAATAAAAATTCGTCGGCGAAGATGCGGAGGTCGAGTTGGCGGAGGTAGAGGCTGTCGACCGCGGCGGCCGTTTCGGGCGTGTAGTCGATGCGGAAGTCGCGTACCGTGACGGAGGGCTGGCGCGGCGTGCCGTCGAACAGCACGAAATCGACATGCAGCCGCCGGTGCGTGCTGTCGGCCCGAAGCGTGCGTTTGAAGTGTTCGTCGCGGTTGCGCCACATCGTCACGCTTTGCATGTTGGTGCGGGTGCTGTCGTGGCGTTCGAGCCACACCTGCCCCCGCAGACGGTCGTTGCGGTCGAGCGAATCGACCCGATAGTCGAGCGTAATGTTGTAGGTGCCCGGCGCCGCGTCGAGCGTGATGCGCAGGCGGGTGGTGTCTTTCAGCGACCGCACGCGCACGAGCGAATCGGCATAGACGCGGCGGGTCATCGTCCGTTCGGCCACGCGGTCGACGGTGTCCAAAATGGCCACCTCGCGGTTGTAGTACTTGCCCTGGCGTTCGAGCAGCACAATGGCCTTTTCGACGACATCGCCCAGACGAGCGCTCTTGCGTTTCGAGAAGTTGCCGATGGTGTATTGCACGTCGGCCGTCGTGTAGCCGTAGCGGGCGAAAATCGGTTCGTAGACTTTCAGCGAGTCACGTTTGGCTTCGCGGTTGGTGTAGGCGTTGACTAAAAAAGCGTCGTGGAAAATCAGCGCCAGCTTGTCGTCGGGAATAATCGTGTGGCGTTTGCAGGAGGTCGGCAGCAGGGCAGCGAGACCCAGCGATAGCACGATGACCGCTTTGGAAAAGGTATGGATTCGCATGGTTCAGTGTTTTTTCGGCGGTTTGAGCATGCTGCGCACGGTGGTATCCGAGAGCACCAGCGCGACGGCCGCGAACGCCGCGGCGACGGCGGCCAAATCCCCCCAGCGGAACTCGACGGGATAGCTTTTCGTTAGAAAACTGTCGGCCGGAATCTCGATGAATCCGAAGTGTTGTTGGAGGAGCGTGGCCGCGAGGCCGAGCACAAGGCCTATGGCAGCCCCCAGCCCGCAAATCAAGAGCCCTTCGGTGCGGAAAATCGACCGCACGAGGCGGTTGTCGGCGCCCAGCGCACGGAGCATGGCGATGTCGGCGCGTTTTTCGACGACGAGCATGGCCAGTGCCCCCACGACCGAGAATGACGCGATGACCAGCACCAGCAGCGCGATGAAGAAGATGCCCCACTTTTCGTAGGCCATGATGCGGTAGAACGAGGCGCGCAGTTCGTAGCGCGTGCGCACATCGAATCGGTCGCCGAGTTGCTGGGCGACGGCGGTTTTCAGTCGGTCGGGGTCGGTGCGGTCGGCGATGCGGAGCAGCAGGGCCGACGCTTGGTCGGGATAACGGAAGAGGTCGCGGGCAAGCCGCAGCGAAATGAGGGCGTAGCGTTGTTCGGTCTCACCGTCGAGCGAGAACACGCCGCCGACGGGCACCGTGCGTCGCGTGTAGTTAGCTGTCGGGAGGAGCGACGGTACGCTTCCCCGTCGCACGGCATAGGCGTCGACATCGGCATCGGCCAACGACCGAATGCCCAGCTGCCACGCCATCGACTGGCCGATGACCATGCGTTCGAGGTCGCCGATGCGCACGGCGCGGCTGCCGGTCACGGCCTCGTCGTCGAGTTGCAGCACGCGGTAGTAGGCGTCGTCGACGCCGCGCACGGTGGCGATAGCTTGCCGGCCGTCGTGCCGGAGCAGGGCGCTTTGTTCGAGCACGAACGAAAGCGCCTCGATGCCGGGCACCTGCGCGAGCGCGGCGGTGTCGATGTCGGCGGTGCGGAACGTGCGACCCTCACGGGGCGAAACGGTCAGTCCGGCGTCGAACGTCGAGCATGTCGTGCGCACGAGCCGCTCGAACCCGTTGAACACCGACAACAGGATAATCATGGCGGCGACGGGCATGGCGACGGCGACGACGCTCAACCCCGCGATGAGGTTGACCACCGACCGCGACTGGGCCGAAAAGAGGTAGCGGCGTGCGAAAAACGACGGTAACAAGGCTTAATTCTTGATTGCACGGTCGATTTGTTCGATGTATTCGAGCGAATCGTCGAGGAAGAACTGGATTTCGGGAATGCTTTTGAGCTGGTTGCGGAGGCGGTTGCCGAGCAGTCCGCGCAGCGGGCGGGCGTGCTGTTCGAGCGAGCGCATCACCTGTTCGTGGCGTCCGAACGGGAAGATGCTCACATAGATTTTGGCATAGGCGAAATCGGGCGAAACGCGCACGGCCGTGACCGTAACGAGCGAGCCGAGCGCCACTTCGGGCATCTGCTGCTGGATGATTTCGGCCATGTCCTTCTGTATCTGTTTCGCGATTTTTTCTTGTCGGTTACTGTTGTTGTTCATTTTTATTAAATGTCACGGGGCGCACGGTCGGTACGGCGCGTGTTTCCCAATGGTTATTTTTTATTCTTTTATTCTTGTTACGAAGCTACACAGCCCCTTAATTAAAAGGTATATTTGAATACTTCGCGGTTTTTCTCGCGTTTGGGACGGGGTTTCCACGTTTCGAATCCCGTTTTGTTGAAACGGTACGCAAGTCCGACCGAAATGTTGAGGTTGTCGAGCGGCGAGCGCAGCGGCGTGGCATAGAACGGATTTTCGGGGCCGTCGGTCGTGTTGCCGGCATATCGGTTGCGGTTGCGCACGATGTCCGAAAATCCGAAGTAGTACCGCACCCGAAAATTGAGCTCGAACCTTTTTATCAGCAGCGCGATGCCGCCGCCGCCGGCCAGTCCGTAGCCCCAGCGGTTGTCGCGGTCGGTGCGGAAGTCGTAGGAGCCTTTCCAGTCGGCGAGGCCCTCTTCGCGCGCCTGCTCGTTTCGGTAGGTCGACGAAAAATTATACGAAAAAGTGGCCGCTGCTTCGAGGTAGACCCGCATGCGGTGGCGGAACAGATAGACGTGGGGCTGCCAGACGATAGGCAGCACGAACGAATTGATTTGGCGCGTATAATATAGGTAGTCCTTCGGTTCGTCGACCCGCGAGGCGTTCGTGGCATAGGAAAATCCCTGCTGCATGTATTCGAGGTCGATGCCGAATCCGCCGACGACCCGCTGCATGCCGTAGTAGCGCCACGTCAGGCCCGCGCTGTACTGGCCCCAAATGGCTTTGGTCTCCTGCACGGGCTGGAACCGTGCGGTAGACATGCCGGTTCCGGCTACGAATCCCAGCGTGTGCTGGGCCGATGCGGTGCCGCAGGCGAACAACACCGCGACCGCCAATCCGAATTTTTTATTAAGAGAAAAATATCTCACGATTTTATTAAGAGGCTGATGAATTGTGAATTATGGTACTACCGGAACCGGCTGAACATGCCGCCCGTCGCATTGAAACTGTCGTTCATGTTGTTGCCGTGGTCGTGCTGCGGTCGTTTGGGCCCCTCTTTGGCCTGTTTCTCCGCTTCGCGGCGCAGGCGTTGCAGTTCCTGTTCGTCGAGCCGCCGTTGGAGCGTCTCCATGTTCACGGGGGCGAAAATCGCGTCCATGTCCATCGCGAATTCGATTTCCCAGTTCACTTTGGTCGCGAAAGTATCTTCGCCTGCATCGTTGCGGTAGAGTTCGGCCCGTTCAGGCTGGCGCCGTTCGACGACGTTGCCCGTGTCCCAGCGGCCGTTGCCGTTGAGGTCTTCGATGAGCCGGAATCGGATGTCGCCCGCCGGAACGTAGTTGAACTGCACGTCGCCTGCCGTGACATCGCGTTTCTCCTGTTCGAGCGACCCGCTGCCGTTGAGCAGCTGGACGATATAGCGTTTCTGCGGGTCGCGGGCCGCTACGTGGATTTTCACCGTTGCGAACTTGTCGGGGTCGAGCGTCGTGTATTTGCCCACGAGCGAATCGTTGGACAATCCGGCGATGTCGGTCAGCGCACCGGCCGGAACCGTGAGCGTGTAGGCGGTCGCAGGCTGCCATGCCGCGCGGATGTACCAGCGGCGCAGGCGGGCCGTGTCGCGGACGAAGTGCACGGGGATGTCGGTTTCCTGCTTGTCGGCGCCGGTGGCGGTGAGCCGCACGGCGGCCGAATCGAGCCGCGCGAGCGGGTAATCGAAGTCGGCGGTCAATCCCTGCTCGGGGTTGATGTCGCCCGACAACGGCAGTTTGTAACCGAACGGATTTTCTTTTTCGGGTTCCTGCCACTCCTCGCCCGCCTCTTCGGCTTTGCGGCGTTCGCGTTCGAGCCGTTCGCGCTCGCGTTCCTGCTCTTTGGTCTCGATGAGCCGCCACGTCAGTTTGAGCGGTTCGGTCACCGGCTGCAACACGTTGAGCGAGTCGTGTTTGAGATAGGTGATTTCGCCTTTGAGCGTATCTGGGAGTTCGGCGGCGGGCAGGTGGAACCACAGCGCGACGGTATCGCGCCCTTCGGTCTGCGGGTCGACGATAATCCGTTCGTCGGGAATGCTGTCGAACCGGATGCTGCGGATTTGCGGATGAGCCGTCGTGAAGTAGAGCATGGCCTGATGCTGACGCGGACGGGCCGTTTCGGAGAGCAGCTGCCGCCGGAACGCGCGGTCGGTGAACATGCGCAGATAGAGCTGCGGCGCGGCTGTCACGTAATGGCGCAGGGAGTCGTACCACATGGCGAAATCGGGCATGCGGGCGGGGTTGTGGCGCCCCTCGACGAATCCGATTTGGTCGACGCCCGGTTCGTAGAGCTGGTTGTCGTTCTTGTCTTGGAACCCATAGACCACATAGTCTATCGGTTTGAGGTTCTGGGCGATGAAGATGCCGTTGGTCTCGGCCCGCGCGATGACGGAGGGCTTGTACTTGAAGAGGGTCGAATCGTATTCGGCGACGTGCTCGACCGAATCGGCCGGAAAGAACCAGATGTAACTTTTCGGAACGGAATCGGCTTTGTAGGCGTCGGCCGTGTAGCCCGACGCGAGCATCGAGTCGATTTCGGGGCCGGTCGAGAAGACATAGCGCATCGAGTAGAGCGGATTGCCCTCGTTGTTGTCGCGAATGGCCGAGCCGAAGTTGAGGGCATAGGTGGTGTTGGGTTCGAGCGTGTCGCGCAGCTGGACGACGATGCCTCGTCCGCGCAGCGTGACGAGCGGTTTTTTCTTCATCGCCGGCGAGGTGTAGAACTCCTTTTGCTGGTCTTTGATTTGGACGAATTCGTCGAACTCGATGAATATGCGTTCGTGGTCGACTGTGGGGCGATTGGTTGCGAAGTTGTCGGGATTCATGCGCACGATGACGGGCGGCAGGGTGTCGCGCGGCCCGCCCGTCGGGGTGCCGATAGTGGCGCAACGGCACAGAAACGCCGACAGAAAGAGTGCGACGATGCCGAAGCTCGCCTGAAAAGGCATTCGGCAGCGGGATGCGGCCTGCGGACGGCCGTCCGATAGGCGGGCCTCCGCTGCGGGAGGCTGCGGCCCGCGCGGCTCGGAAAGCCGCATTATTTTAATTTTCTCAATTTTCATCGCTCTCGGTTTCGTTGACTAACTGCCAGCCGTTTTCTTCGTACCGTTGCTCCGTGCGCCAAGGCCGGAAAACGACGGGCCACGTGGGCGAGGCTCCGGCGAGGTCGGGCACGAACTTCGTGTAGGCGTAAATGCGGTTCTGCCGGTCGACGACGACGGCCATGAGCGGCGTATCGGTTACCGACATGCCCCACAGCCCCGAACCGCCCTCGTAGTAGGCGGTGAAGTTGGGGGTGGTGCGGCTCTCGGAATCATCCTTGCGGGTGATGACGCCCGCCGCCGCATCGGCATACGACGCGACGCGCCACTGGGTCGTGTCGGCGACATAGGCATAGGCCTTGATTTGCTGCGACGTGAAAGCAATCTCTTCGCCGCCCTCTTCGGTTTGCAGGGTCGGGCGGTAGTAGGTTTTCAGAATGGTCGGTGGCGTATAAAACTCGTTATAAAAACTCCATGCGCCGTTTTTGTAGGAGGTTCCCTCCCGCCACGTCTGGAAAACCACCGACACATAAAGCCGCGGCAGGTTGGGCTGCGGCCGCTGCATGGTGTAGCCGTAGAGGCGGTTCGCGGGGTCGACCGCCACGACCATGCAGGCCGAACGTCCGAACGGCATTTGCAGCCACGTGGCGACATCGACCGTCGGTTCGCCGTCGGACGATTCGGGCGTGCCGTTGTACGGCACAGCGCGCACGGCCGGTTCGGTCAGCCGACGGGTCGGGTCGTCCTTGCGGGTGACGATGCCCGCCGCCGCGTCGGCATACGACGCGATGCCCCAGTCGAGCGTGTCGACGTTGTAAGCATAGGTGATGACCCCCGCCAGCGGCTCGGCCGCGTCGACCGACTGCGATTGCACCTGCGGCCGGAGGATGTAGGTCGTGTCGTATCGGCCCTCTTTGATGCACGAGGCGAGCGCCAAAGCCGACAATATAATATAGGTATGGAGACGGTATTTCATCAAGATCGGATACTTTCGAGCATTTCGCCGACGGTCAGTCCCGTCGAGGGGTGGCGTTTCGTGCGGGCGATTTCGCACAGCGGCACCAGCGCGAATCGGCGTTCGGCCAGCAGCGGGTGGGGCACCGTGAGCCGTTCGGTCGCGATGATTGCGTCGTCGTAGAACAACAGGTCGATGTCGATGGGCCGCGAAGCGTACTGCGCTCCCGTGCTCGCCTTTTCGATGGCTTCGGCTGCGCGGTTGCGTCCCAGTTCGCGTTCGATTTCCTGCACGGCATCGAGCACCGCTTCGGGTTCGAGGTCGGTCGAGACCTCCAACGCCTGATTCGAGAAACGGGTTGCCGCCTCGAATCCCCACGCTTCGCTTTCGTAACGGTGCGAGCAGTGCAGCACCGGCCCGATACGGTCGTTGATTAGCTGTTGGGCCCGTTGGAGCGTCCGTTTTACGTCGCCCGCGTTGCCGCCGGTCAGAAGAAAGATGCGTGCCATAGTCGTCGGTCTGTCGTTCGGTCCGTGCAACGTTTTGTCGCTGCATGGATATTATTGTTTATTTTTTAGAAATCATTTTGCTTACCGCCAGCGCGAAGTGGGTGAATACGATGGTCGGGTTGCCGTTCTGCGAAATCTGCGCCAGCGCGTTTTCGACTTCGCCGATGAGCGGTTCGATGTTCTCCGTGCCGACATAGGGTGCGAATTTCGTGCAGAAAGCCAGCTCCTCGCCCCAAAGATAACCTATGGAAGAAATCCCAGCGTGTATCATAAAACTTTCGCCCAGCAGCCGCGCCGTGTCGCGC
>CAMWYI010000010.1 GCA_947178455.1 uncultured Alistipes sp.
ATACGGCTCGTCCGAAAGGGTTGCGTTTTAAGTACCACGCAAAGGTCGGTGAAATTGATTACAATAAATATAACGGACCGTTGGCCAAAGGCGAGCAAGATATGATGAGCATTTATTTCACCATCATGGACTGGTCGAAACGTAAAGCTGTAACTTCCGGTATGGGGACTCCCTCCGGTATGTGGAGTGCCGATGCGCAGTCCGATTTGGACGGTTGCGGTGCGATTATCGGTTATGGTATTATGTATATTAGCGAGTCGACTGTGGGCGATTCGATGGTTGAGGGGTACATTCCGGCTGAATTCTATGATACGGTCGTTGCTGCTCCGGTGGGTAATTATACGTTGACTATCGCTTGCTCCACGAGTGCTTACGGTGACTACATGGATGCTTGCTCGACGAATGTCCTTTATGTAGATGACTTCGAGTGGGTTTATTGACGGTGAGGGTACGGACGAGTTCCATGAATGCGATGAAATGGGTGTTGTGGTTGGCGGTGTTGTGCTTTGATGCAACGCAGGCGTTGTACGGCCAGACTTCGGCCGACGAGACGTTGCTTTCGGCATCGACCGACGAGACGCCGCTCTCCGACGAGGAGCGTCGCACCCAGCGCGGTTTGACCGACATCCGCACCGAGTTTGTGCCCAAAGGCCAGTGGATTTTCGGCGGCACGGCCTCCTATTCGACCCACACGAACGAATCGTACCAGTTTCTGATTATTGACGGCATCGGCTCCGAAGGCTACAATTTTCGGGTCAGTCCGTTGATTGCCTATGCCCTGCGGACGAACATGGCGGTCGGCGGCCGTTTCATCTATTCGCGCACGCTGCTCAAATTGAACAGCGCCAACCTGAAGTTCGGCGACGAAGAGTCCGGTACGGACATCCGCATTCAGGATTTCTATGCCTTGCGCAGCAGTTATCAGGCGGCGGCCATTTGGCGGCAGTACATTCCGCTGGGCCGGAACAAACGCTTCGCGCTGTTCAACGAAATGTCGTTTACGTGCGGCGGCGTGCAGGCCAAATTCGCCAACGATGCGCCGGTGAAAGGTACCTACGAACGCGGATTTACCTTTGCGCTCGGCGTTTCGCCCGGCATCGTGGCGTTCGCTACCAACAACATGGCCATCGAAGTCAATGTCGGCGTGATGGGTATCACCTACAACCGTACCAAGCAGGTGCACAACCAAGTGACGGTGGGGCATCGGTCGACCAGCATGATGAATTTCAAGGTGAATATCTTGTCCATAGGGTTGGGCATGGCCTTTTATCTCTAAACCGCTGCGATATGAAACGGATTCTGACATCGGCGTTTTCGATTTTTGTTTTCGTCTGCGGGACGGGGAGTTTCGCGGCCGTTCCCGAACCGGACGGGCTCGTCGAATCCGATTCGCTCGCGCACGAAGTCGCGCCGATTCTCATCACGGGCATACGGCTCGATTCGATTCCGCCGGTCGAGGACGAACCTGCACCCGAATTGCTTTCGACCGCGGCGACGTCCGGCGATGCTGAATCCGAACTTGCGGCCGCATCGGTCGCGGCAGATTCGGCGGCGGTTTCTCCAATCGTGACGAAGCCGGTCAAGCAGCGTTTCCTGCCGGTTCGCCGACGCATCGACCGCGAAATCGACAAGGTGAAATACGTCTACAAAGGCGAGATGATGATGGGGCTCACCGCTTCCTACGGGACGCTGACGAGCGAGGATACCGATTTTCTGGTCATCGTGGAAGATATCGATGCCAGCGGAACCATCGCTTCCGTGAAGCCCTATTTCGGTTATTTCTATCGCGACAACCGTTGCTTCGGCGTCCGGTTCGGGTATACCTATGTCGATGCCAAGCTCGATTCGGGCACCCGCTTCGACTTGGGCGACGGGAACGATGTTTCGTTCAATCTGCCTTACGTCGGGGTCAGCAGCAGCAACTATTCGTTCGGCATCTTCCACCGCTCCTATGCGGGGCTCGACCCGAAAGGGCGCTTCGGCCTTTTCGCCGAGGTGGAGCTTTCGATTTCGTCGGGCGAATCGGAATTTTCATACGAAAACAACGGTACCGTCAAAACGACGAACAGCGAAAACTTCCAAGCACGGTTTTCGTTCAATCCCGGCGCGGCCGTTTACATCTTTCCGAACGTTTGCGCGACGCTCTCGTTCGGATTGGGCGGCATTCAGTACACGCACGTCAGCCAAAAAGACGCCGAAGGAAACAAAATCGGGTCGCGCACGGCCTCGAAAATGCGTTTCCGGCTCAATTTGGCGGCTATCAACATCGGCATGACCGTGCATTTGTGGAACAAGAAAAATTGAGGACGTCATGACTTTGCGCAATCGGATTTTTCGGTTTTTCATTGCCTCGTTGGCGGTCGCGGCGTCGGGATGCGTCGAGAACGACCTCCCGAAACCGTCGGTGACGGTCAATATCGCCGCCGTCGAGGGACGAGGTTTTACGGTCAAGGAAATCGACGTCGTGAACCGTACGGTCGTGCTCGTGCTCGACGAAACGACCGATATTCAGAACGTGCCTATCGACAGCGTGGCGTTCCAGATTGTGCCGCACAACGTCAGCATCAACCTCGACCTCGACGCGGCCCGCGCCTCGATTGTGGCTTCGGAGACTTTCCCGGGCGTGTTCCCGATGGACGGGCCGCTGCACATGACGTTGTCGCTCTTCGAGAATTTCGAGTGGACGATTCGCGCTGAGCAAACTATCGACCGCCGTTTCAGGGTGGCCGGTCAGGTCGGAAAACCGGTTTTCGATGTCGGCAACCACGTGGCTACGGCCTATGTCCGCAAGGATGCCGATTTGTCGGAGGTCGTTATCGAGGAGTTGCGACTGGGGCCTGATGCACTGACGACCTACCTGCCGACGTTGGATGAGTTGAACATGGATTTCTCCACTTCCTCTTCGCGACGGATGAATGTCTCTTGTCATGGACGGACACAGGAGTGGATGATTTACGTGCTGCCGACCGATAAGAATGTCGAAATACCGATCGAAGAGCCCGAAAAGTGGGCTTGGCCGGGCGTGATATGGCTGACGGCTTCGGGCGTCGAAGGCGAAAAGGTGGGGTTCCGGTATCGTAAAATCGGGGTGGCTTCGCAAACCGCGTCACGGGTCGACGATGCTACGGCCGACGGCGAATGGCTCGAAGTTCCGGCCGAACAGATTACCGTTTCGGGCGGCAGTTTCGAGGGGTATCTCAACCGCGAACCCGACACGGCCTATGAAATCAAGGCCTATTGCGGTGCCGATGAAACCGACCCTTACCCAGTGCCTGCCGAGCCTGCTCCGCCCGTGCTTCGCAACGGCGGTTTCGAGGAGTGGTGTACGTCGGGCTCGAAAAATACGATTTATCCCTATCTGGCTGGTGCCGAACCCTATTGGAGTACGGGCAACCCGGGTGCGGCTATGGCGAACGAAACGCTTACCGAGTCGTGGGATCCGCGTCCGGGTTCGACGGGACGTTACAGCGCCCATCTTAAATCGAAATTCGCGAATCTGATGGGTATCGGCAAGTTCGCGGCCGGAAATATCTTCTTGGGCGAGTACGTTTCGACCGACGGCACGAACGGTTTGCTGCGCTTCGGGCGGGCGTTTACGGCACGTCCTACGGCGTTGCGCCTGTGGGTCAAGTTCAAGGGCGGCGCAATCGACTATGCCGGTAAGGATGCACCGGCGGGTGTCGCCGTCGGCAAGCCCGACAACGGCAGCATCTTCATCGCGCTGGGTACGTGGCGCAAAGAGGATTACGGCATGGCACCCGCTACGGTGAACGAATACGGCGGCAAATTGGTCGGCACCGACGATTCGCCGGTCTGCATCGCCACGCGCGAAATCAGCACGTTGTTCAAATCCAACGGTCCCGATGTGGTCGGTTACGGCGAGTTCCTGATTGTGGATGACATCGACGATTGGACGCAGGTCACGATTCCGATTCGGTATACCGACAAGGGCATCGTGCCTACCAATCTGTTGATTGTCTGCGCTGCTTCGCGTTGGGGCGATTATTTCACCGGCAGCACCCGCAGCGAAATGTGGCTCGACGATTTGGAGTTGGTCTATGAGTACGTCGACCCCGACGGCGGCGTGATTATCAATTAAGAAAAAGTAAGGAAAATGGTCTGCTGAAAAACGGCTGTTTTTCGAGGGTGATAGCGACCATGACCGGCGGAAATTCGGTAACATTCGGTCGCGCTTAAAACCCGTTTCTTAAACGGGTTATTGTTGGATTTTCACTAATTGTTGTCGATAGGCGTTGAGGATGCGCGATTTCGAGATGAATCCCAAGTAGCGGCCCTGCTTGTCCACGACGGGCAACATCCACGTGCGTTTGTCCTCGAATTTCACCATGACGCTTTGAATCGACTCGTGTTCCAGAATCCGGTCGGGCGGTTGAATCATGTAATGCGAGATAGGATTCCCGTATTTCTCCCGATTGAACATGTCGCGGCGCAGGTCGTCGAGTTGCACGACACCCAGCAGCACCCCGAAATTGTCGATGACCGGAAATATGTTACGGTGCGCCGTCGCGATGATATGCACGATGTCTCCCAACGTGAATCCCTCTTTGATGCGCAGGAAATCGGTTTCCATCAGTTCGTCCAGTTTCAGGAATACGAATACCGATTGGTCTTTGTTGTGCGTCAGCAGTTCGCCTTTCTGACGGAGCTGCTTGGTGTAAATCGAGTCGGGGTTGAGGTAGTAGTCCACCGTGAACGAGATGCAGGCCGTAATCATCAGCGGGATGAACAGCCCGTAGCCGCTCGATAGTTCGGCAATCAGGAAAATCGAGGTCAGCGGCGCGTTCATCACGCCCGACATCACACCTGCCATACCCACGAGCGTGAACGATACGACGGATACATCCCAGTGGAACAGCGTGTTGCAAATCAGCGCAAGCGTCGCGCCCGTGAATCCGCCGACGAACAGCGACGGAGCGAACGTTCCTCCTACGCCGCCTGCCGCTGTCGTGGCCGCCATTGCGACGGTTTTGAAAAGCATCGTGGCGATGATGAAAAGGATGACCACCCAGTCGATGTGGCTGAATCGGTAAAAGAGCGAGTTGTTGAACAGATGTTCCGCCTGCCCGTGCATCAAGGTCGTCAGGCTTTCGTAGCCTTCGCCGTAGAGGGGCGGGAAGATGAAAATCAGCACACCGAGAATCGCGCCGCCCAGCAGCCATTTCTTGTATTGCCGGTCGAATTTGCGGAAGATGCTGCCGATGCGCGTGTTCATCGAGGTGAAGTACCACGACATCAAACCGCACAGTACGCCGAGCAGGATGTAGAGCGGAATCTGCCACAGCTCGAACGCGTCGGCCGGTGCCAGCGCAACGGCCAGTATCGGGTCGAACCCGCGCAGCATGAAGGCCATGGTCGTCGCCGTAATCGAGGCAATCAGCAGCGGAATGACCGAGCCTGCCGTGATGTCGAGCATCAGGATTTCCAGCACGAAGACCACACCCGTAATCGGCGCCTTGAAAATTGCCGCCAGTGCTGCTCCGGCGCCGCAGCACAGCAGCAGGGTCAGATTCTTGTAGTTGAGCCGTGCCAGCCGCCCGACGTTCGAGCCGATAGCCGCGCCCGTTAGCACGATAGGGGCCTCGGGACCGACCGAACCGCCGAATCCGATGGTCGTCGCGCCTCCGACGACCGACGTCCAGCAGTTGTGGGCGACGATGTGTGAATCGCGCTGCGACATGGCATACAACACGCGCGTGACCCCTTCGGAAATGTTGTCGCGGACGATGTATTTCACGAACAGCGTGGCCAGAATCACGCCGACAATCGGATAAATCAGGAACAGAAAATGGGCGCTGTCGACCGGAAACCAGTTCGTCAACCCGTTCTTGATAGCATAGAGCAGCATCTCGAAGATGTAGGTCGCCAAACCGGCCAGCACGCCGACCACGACAGCCAAAATCATCATGATTTGGTTCTCGTTGAGCCGTCTGGTCAGCCGGAAAAAGAGTCGGTATATGCGCTCTGCACGTTTCATGCGTTCATTTTCATGCACCTTTTCTCGCCTCGGCATAGCTCCAACGAGTTTGGCTCTGCCGTCGGTTTATCGAGAGCGTTACTTTTTGGGGCGTAGGCTTTGGCCTGTTCCTCGATGAGCGCCGCGTCGGAGAAATAGTTGATTTTCATCGCCGTGCGCACTTCGTCCAGCGTTCCCGCTGCGGTGCGGCGCGCTTCTTCGGAGCCGCGGCGCAGGATGTCGTAGACTTCGTGGATGCGCCCCTCGAAGTACTTGCGCCGTTCGCGAATGGGGTCGAGCACCTCGTTGAGAATGGCTATCAGCAGCTTTTTCACCTTTACGTCGCCCAGCCCGCCGCGCCGGTAGTGCGCTTTGAGTTCATCGAGCGAGGCGTATTCGGGCAGATACTGCAAAAAGTGTTCCGGCCGACAGAACGCATCGAGGTAGGTGAATACCGTGTTGCCCTCGACCTTGCCCGGGTCTTCCACCCGCAGGTGGTCGGGGTCGGTGTACATGCCCATGACCTTTTTCTTCACTTCGTCGGCCGTGTCCGACAGATAGATGCAGTTGCCCAGCGACTTGGACATCTTCGCTTTGCCGTCCGTGCCGGGCAGTCGCAGACAGGCGGCGTTGTCCGGCAGCAGAATTTCCGGCAGCACGAGCGTTTCGCCGTAGGTGGCGTTGAATTTATGGACGATTTCGCGGGTCTGTTCGACCATCGGTTCTTGGTCTTCGCCCGCCGGTACGGTCGTCGCCTTGAACGCCGTGATGTCCGACGCCTGACTGATGGGGTAGGTGAAGAATCCCACCGGGATGCCCTGTTTTTGTTGCGTGTCGCCCTCCACCGCGTTTTCCGAGAATCCGCGCAGTTGGATTTCCGTTTTCACGGTCGGGTTCCGTTGCAGCCGTTGCACCGTCACCAAGTTCATATAATAAAATGCGAACTCGCACAGCTCCGGCACTTGCGATTGGATGAAGAGCGTCGATTTCGCGGGGTCGAGACCGACCGACAGGTAGTCCAAAGCCACTTCGACGATGTTTTGGCGTACTTTTTCCGGATTGTCGGCATTGTCCGTCAACGCTTGTGCATCGGCAATCATGATGTAGATTCGGTCGTATTCGCCCGAATCCTGCAATTCCACACGGCGGCGCAGCGAGCCGACGAAATGTCCCAAATGCAGCCGTCCCGTAGGGCGGTCGCCCGTAAGTATGATTTTTTTCATTTGGTTGACATGTTGTTTTGTTGCAAAGGTAAGCATCAAATCGGCAAATTGCACGTGTTTGCTGGAAAAATATAGTGCAAGGTCGCTTTTCGTGGATGCAGCCTGCAAAGTTCGTCGCGGCTGTAAACAAGACGAGCCGCAGCTGGGAAAGGCTACGGCTCGCGAAAAGGGGAAGAGGAGGTATTAATTATTTGATACGTTTGAGATAAATCTCTCCATATGCTTTATAATCATCTCCCTCGTCTTTTTCAATTAGTACCAGTTCGTTGGCGAGTAGAGATTTAATGGTATAAATTTTGGTTCCGATGTCGGCCGATGGACCATATACGAGTGTCAATGTCTTCCCGTTAATCGTATATGTACCGGAGTAATTATCGCCATCCCAGTCTGATTCCATGGATAACGAAAATATGCCGTTCGTTTCAAAGGTGTAAATCTCTTCGCCCGCATCATAATGCTCCCAGTATTTATCCGAAACTTTCTCGCCTTCTTCTTCAAATTCTTCTTCCCAATACGCTTTGTACACTTCCCATGAGCCGGCGATGTTCTCAGGGGTAGGAGTCTCGTCGTCTTTCGAGCAGCCGACAAATGCCAAGGTTGCTACTGCAACCAAAACATAAATTAATTTTTTCATGTTTGTAAAATTTTTAGTTAAACAATATGTTTGCACTTCGTTGTGCCATTGCCCGAAGACGGCAACCGTTTAACTAAAAATTAAGAGAAACGTGGGTTTAGCTTATCGCAACGAGGTACGACCAAGCACCCACAAAAACATAAGCACAACCCACGCCATACGGCGAGGGCATTCAGTGTGCCTATTGGTGTCTTTGCTCTTAAAAATTGGTCGTTTTCGTTGCAAGCCAATAGCCTAAATGCCATCCAGCATTGCCTATTCGACAATGCACTGCAAATATAGACAAAAATGCCAAATTTTCCAAATCGAAATGGTAGGCGTTTGGGAGAATTGGTTTTTATATATTTGTATTTTTTATACCTTTGCGTAACAAAATAAGTTTTCGTATGACTATCATCCAGCTTGAATACCTCCTTGCCGTGGCGAATTGCGGCAGTTTTTCGATTGCGGCCGAGCATTGTTTCGTGACGCAGCCGTCGT
Source organism: uncultured Alistipes sp. (assembly GCA_947178455.1). Classification (GTDB taxonomy): domain Bacteria; phylum Bacteroidota; class Bacteroidia; order Bacteroidales; family Rikenellaceae; genus Alistipes. Next base: position 8,312 of record CAMWYI010000010.1, read on the forward strand.
TGAGCATGCAGGTCAAATCGTTGGAGGAGGAGCTGGGCGTGGTGCTGCTCGACCGCTCGAAGAAACCCGTCATCCCGACCGAAGCGGGCGAAGTGGTGCTGGAACGCGCCCGCGAAACGCTCCGCGCCTACAACTGCATCAAGGAGTCGGTCGCTGAACTCAAAGGCGAAACGGCCGGCAAACTGCGGCTGGGGGTTATTCCGACCATTGCGCCCTATCTGCTGCACAAGTTCATTCCGGCGTTCGTGCACGATTTTCCGAAGGTCGAGTTGGAGATTTCCGAAATGGTGACAGCCGACATTGTGGACGCGTTGAAACACGACCGGCTCGATGCGGCGTTGGTCGCCAGCGGAACGTGCGGCGAAGGAATCGTCGAGCAAGAGTTGTTCAGCGACCGCTTTTTCGCCTACGTGTCGCCCGAAAATCCGCTCTATGAACGGCAGAACATCCGCATCGAGGAAATCGACCTGAAAGATTTGGTGATTTTGAGCCCGGGCAACTGCATGCGCGACCAGATTATCGAGTTGTGTCAGGCGCGCCGCAGCATGCCGTCGCACTACACGTTCGAGTCGGGGTCGCTCGATACGCTGATGCGCATCGTCGATTGCACGCAGTGCCTGACCGTCATTCCCGAAATGGCGGTGGAGTATATTCCCGCCGACCGCCGCGACCGGTTGAAAATGCTGGCCAAAGGGGCCACGTCGCGCAAAATCGCCGTCGCCGTGCGTCGCACTTACGTGAAAAGTTCCATTATCCGCGCCCTGACCGGCACGATTCTTTCCCATGCGCCGAAACCGGCGACGCCCGTTTAAGAAACGGGTTTTATTAGCGCAATAGACGGTCGTAGCGCTTTGCAAGGTCTCTGCGCCGTCATTGAAATTGTTTATAAATAAAGACCGGCGGGGGCGAAGATGACGCACTGAATTGCAAAGCGGTCTGCCGCGCTAATAAAATTTGGGTTTGCGCTCGCTTATTCGTATCTTTGGCTTCGCCCAAGATACTCCGTCTCGGCAAAAAATGCAAACAAGTTTGCTTTTTTGCGCTCGACTTTTCGTATCTTTGCCAATCGGGCCGTCCCGATTGCGGAAGCCCGAATCGAATTTCTATGGATAAGACGAATCAGTTGATCGACACGATCGTCGCGGCGATCGAAGATAAAAAGGGTAAGGATATTGTATCGTTGGACCTTTCGGGTGTCGACGGGGCAATCTGCTCCCATTTCGTGGTGTGCAGCGCCGATTCCACGACGCAGGTCGCGGCCATCGCCGACGGCATCGACGAGAAAGTGCTCGAAACGTTGGGCGAAAAGGTGTGGCGCATCGAGGGCCAGCAGAACTCCGTGTGGATTGCGATGGACTACGTGGACGTCGTGGTGCACATTTTCCAGACCGAATTGCGCGGTTTTTACAAGTTGGAGGAGCTGTGGAGCGATGCACCCATGACCCGCTACGAATACGAAGAGTAAGCTATGGCAAAACGGAACGACAAGCCTAAAAACAACCGGAAACAGCCTGCCGGAATGCGGAAACCCAATTTCCCGCATCCGTCGATGTTGTGGATTTACGGGTTGATCGGGGCTTTCATCATCGGGTGGTACCTGATGGACGATACGGCCGGTTCGCCCGTCCAGAGCGATTGGGGAACGGTCGAACGGATGGTCGTGCAGGGCGAGGTCGAGCGAATCGAGGTCGTCAACCGCGACCAAGCCCAAGTCTTTCTGAAAGAGGGTGTCGGCGAGCATTATCGCAGCGATGCCGAACGCAAGGAGTTCCGCCGGATGCCCGAATCGGGCGTGCAGTTGGTGTTCAACATCGGGTCGGTCGACGCTTTCCGCGAGGATTTGCGCGCAGCCGAAGAGGCATCCGGTCATACGGTGCCGGTCGTCTATAAAAACAAGACGAACGATTGGACGAACTTGCTGGTCAATTTTCTGCCTTGGGTGTTGATTATCGGCGTGTGGTTTTTCATCATGCGGTCGATGTCGCGCGGCGGCGGTGCCGGCGGCGGGGGCATCATGAACGTGGGCAAGGCCCGTGCGCAAGTCTTCGACAAGGACAATTCCAAACGCGTGACGTTCAAGGATGTGGCCGGTCTCGAAGAGGCCAAAGTCGAGGTCATGGAAATCGTCGACTTCCTGAAAAAGGCTGACAAATACCGCGAATTGGGCGCCAAAATTCCCAAAGGCGCGCTGCTCGTAGGCCCTCCGGGTACCGGCAAAACTTTGTTGGCCAAAGCGGTCGCCGGTGAAGCCAACGTGCCGTTCTTGTCGATTTCGGGTTCGGATTTCGTCGAAATGTTCGTCGGCGTCGGGGCTTCGCGCGTGCGCGACCTTTTCGAGCAGGCCAAACAAAAGGCCCCCTGCATCGTCTTCATCGACGAAATCGACGCTATCGGCCGCGCTCGCGGCAAGAATGCCGGATTCTCGGGCAACGACGAGCGCGAAAATACGCTCAATCAGCTGCTTACCGAGATGGACGGCTTTCAGACCAATGCCGGTGTCATCGTATTGGCTGCTACGAACCGCGCCGATATTCTCGACAAGGCGTTGATGCGTGCCGGCCGTTTCGACCGCCAAATCGAGGTCGGACTGCCCGATGTCAAGGAGCGCGAGGAGATTTTCAACGTCCATTTGCGGCCGTTGAAGCTCGACCCGCAGCTCGACCGTTCGTTCTTGGCGCGGCAGACGCCCGGATTTTCGGGGGCCGACATCGCCAACGTATGCAACGAGGCGGCGCTCATCGCGGCCCGCAACAACAAGAAATGCGTCTCCAAAGAGGACTTTCTCGCCGCTATCGACCGCATCATCGGCGGTTTGGAGCGCAAGAACAAAATCATCACCGACGAAGAAAAACGCGTCATTGCCTACCACGAGGCGGGCCACGCTACGGTCAGCTGGATTCTCGAAAACGCCAGCCCGTTGATTAAGGTGACGATTATCCCGCGCGGCAAGGCGTTGGGCGCCGCGTGGTACCTGCCCGAGGAGCGGCAAATCACCACGCGCGAACAGATGATGGACGAACTGGCGGCGACGCTCGCGGGCCGCGTGTCGGAACAGCTGACGTTCGGCCACGTTTCGACCGGTGCACTGAACGATTTGGAGCGTGTCACGAAGCAGGCTTATGCGATGGTCGCTTATTACGGTATGAGCGAAAAGGTGGGCACGTTGAGTTTCTACGATTCGACGGGCCAAAGCGATATGGCTTTGACGAAACCCTATTCGGAGTTGACGGCGCAGGAAATCGACGCCGAAGCCAAACGGGTCATCGAGCAGGCTTACGCAATGGCCGACAAGGTGTTGCGCAAGCATGCCAAAGGGGTGAAGGAGCTCGCCGAGTTGTTGCTCGCGCGCGAGGTGGTCTTCACGGAAGACGTCGAGCGGATTTTCGGCAAGCGCAAGAAAGACATCGAGCGCGAACGCCGCGAGGCCGAAGCGAAAGCTGCAGAAACCGCCTGCGAAACGACCGATACGGCTGCCGGTGAAGAATCCCGCACTCCGGCCGACCCGCAGCCGGAAACCTCGACGGCCGAATCCCACGCATAAAACTACTACGATACCATGACGGATAAAATGAAAAACCTCGTTGTACGGGCCGTGAGCGGCGGCGTGTTGGTCGCCGTGATGATCGGGGCCGTGCTGTGGTCGCACGCGAGTATGGGCGCGTTGTTCGCCCTGCTGATGTTCGGCGGATTGTACGAATTTTACGCATTGGCCCGTAAGTGTGGGTGTCATCCCTATTCCGGCATCGGTATGGGGGCCGCAGCGTGCGTTTTCATCACGTGCTATTGGCTGCCTACTTTGGACGTCGAAGTAATCGTGTGCTATTTGCTCACGTTGGTGCTGCTGGTGCCGGTGTTGTTCATCGGCCAACTGTGGCGCAAGAGCGAACATCCGCTCGCCGACCTCGGCGCGACGTTCATGGGCGTGCTCTATGTCGCCCTGCCTTTCGGCCTGCTCTGCCTGTTCGACCAGCTGGATTTCTTTCCACAGCCCCAATGGTCGCGGGCCGCATTCGTGATTTGTTACTTCCTCATCATTTGGGCCAACGACGTCTTCGCCTATTTGGTCGGTATGGCGTTCGGTCGGCATCCGCTGTTCCCGCGCCACTCGCCTAAAAAGTCGTGGGAGGGATTCTTCGGCGGCCTGCTCGGCGCGCTGTGCGTCGGCGGGGCGATTGCCGCACTCTCTTGGGGCGGGGTCGCTTGGCCGTTGTGGCTCGGACTGTCGCTCGTCGTTTCGGTGACGGGTGTGGCGGGCGACTTGGTCGAGTCGATGTTCAAACGCACGGCCGGTGTCAAGGACTCGGGCAACCTCATCCCCGGACACGGCGGCGTGCTCGACCGCTTCGATGCCGTGCTGGTGTCGGCTCCGTTCGTGTTCGTTTACGTGAGCCTTTATTTCGTTTGGTTCCGATAACTCTGCAACCCTTACGCAACTATGAAAATAAATAAGGAAGGTTACCACATCATCGCACTTTCGGGCGTGGCATGCGCGCTGTGCTGGTGGTTGATTCATCATCTGTTGGTCAGCGACGAAGAGGGCACGCTCCTCTGGATAAGTGCACTGCTGTTGCTGGTTTTCTGGTTCTTCATCGTGGCCTTTTTCCGAGAGCCGCGCCGTGTGCGCATCCACGACTCCGACCTGATTTTCGCTCCGTGCGACGGCCGCGTGGTCGTTACCGAGCTGGTCAAGGAGAACGAATGCTTCGCCGGTGAGGAGATGTTGCAGATTTCGATTTTCATGTCCATCACCAACATCCACATGAACTGGGTGCCGGTCGAAGGGACGGTCGAATACTTCAAACATCATCACGGCCGTTTTCTGGTCGCATGGCACCCGAAATCGTCGACCGAGAACGAACGGACGACGACGGTCGTGCGGATGAACGACGGCCGCAAGGTGTTGTTCCGGCAGGTGGCCGGTTTGATTGCGCGGCGCATCGTGTCGTACATGAAGCCCGGCGAGCATGTCGAGCAGAACAGCGTCTGCGGATTCATCAAGTTCGGGTCGCGCGTCGACGTACTCGTCCCGAAGAACAGCGAGTTGTTGGTCGAAATCGGCGACCCGACGGTCGGGTCGCAGACGCCTATCGCGCGGCTGCACAAAGCCTGACGCCGCATGGAACACGGTTGGACGGTCGTCGGAACGGTGGTTCACGGTCGCCGGTTGGGCCGCGAGTTGGGGTTCCCGACGGCGAATGTCGAGGTGCCGGACGATTGTGCGGCTCCCGACGGGGTTTACCGTTCGCGCGTCACGGTCGACGGCGCGACTTACGACGCCATGTCCAATTTGGGGTGCAATCCGTCGGTCGGCGGCAGTCGGCGCCACTTGGAAACGCATCTGTTCGGGTTCGGCGATTCTCTGTACGGTCGTAAGTTGCAGGTCGACCTGTTAATGAGGATTCGGGAGGAACGCGCTTTTCCGTCGGTCGAGGCCCTTCGGCAGCAGTTGGCGGAGGACAAGAAGACTATCGAAGCGATGATAGCGAACGAAAACGCTGCCCGTGCGGCGCTGAACCTGCATCCGATTGATAATTAGCAGAATATAAATGAATAAAAATATGTTTTTGGATTCGACCATGCCCTACAAGGTGGCCGACATGTCGTTGGCCGAGTGGGGACGCAAGGAAATCGAAATAGCCGAGCACGAAATGCCCGGCCTGATGGCTGTCCGGCGTGAATACGGGCTGCAAAAGCCTTTGAAAAACGTCCGCGTCATGGGCTCGCTCCACATGACTATCCAGACGGCCGTTCTCATCGAAACGCTCGTCGAGTTGGGTGCCGTCGTGCGGTGGTGTTCGTGCAACATCTTTTCGACCCAAGACCACGCTGCTGCCGCTATCGCCGCCGCAGGCGTGCCGGTCTTCGCTTGGAAAGGCGAGACGCTGCCCGAATACTGGTGGTGCACGGCGATGGCCATGTCGTTTCCCGACGGCAAGGGCCCGCAGTTGATTGTCGACGACGGCGGCGATGCCACGCTGTTGATTCACAAGGGTTTCAAGGCCGAAAACGATGCTTCATCGCTCGATGCTCCTGCTTCGTCCTACGAGGAGGAGGTCATCGTCGACACCTTGCGCCGCATCCTCGCCGAAGACAACGGCAAGTGGCACCGTACGGTGGCCGAATGGCGCGGCGTGAGCGAGGAGACTACGACCGGCGTGCACCGGCTCTACCAGATGCAGGAGCGCGGCGAACTGCTCGTTCCGGCTATCAACGTCAACGACTCGTGCACCAAATCGAAGTTCGACAACCTCTACGGTTGCCGCGAATCGTTGGCCGACGGCATCAAGCGCGCGACCGACGTGATGATTGCCGGCAAGGTGGTCGTCGTGTGCGGTTACGGCGACGTCGGCAAGGGGTGCGCCCGTTCGATGCGCGCTTACGGGGCGCGGGTCATCGTCACCGAAATCGACCCGATTTGCGCCTTGCAGGCCGCTATGGAGGGCTTCGAGGTGAAGACGGTCGAAAGCGCATTGGCCGAAGGCAACATCTTCGTGACCTGCACCGGCAACTGCGACATCATCACGCTGGAGCACATGGAGCGCATGCGCGACCAGTCCATCGTCTGCAACATCGGCCATTTCGACAACGAGATTCAAATGGCCCGCTTGGAGAAATCGGGTGCCGTGAAGACGGTCATCAAGCCGCAGGTCGACAAGTACACTTTCGCCGACGGCCACTCGATATTCATCCTCGCCGAAGGGCGTTTGGTCAATCTCGGATGCGCTACGGGCCACCCGTCGTTCGTCATGTCCAATTCGTTTACGAACCAGTGCCTCGCCCAAATGGAGTTGTGGCGCAACGAGCACGAAGTGGGCGTTTACCGCCTGCCCAAGCACCTCGACGAGGAGGTCGCGCGGCTGCACCTCGCCAGTCTCGGCGTCGAGCTTACGCGGCTGACCCCCAAACAGGCCGATTACATCGGCGTCGCGGTCGACGGCCCCTACAAGGCCGACCACTACCGGTATTGATTAGTTATTCCTCCCAGCGATAGACGGTCGCTGTGCGCGAGGTGTTGTAGATGCGGATGCGCGGATAGCGTTGGCCGTCCTCGCCCGCGACGTCGAACGAGAAGTGTTCGGCATCCATTGCCTGCCGCTCCTGCCCGCCGAACCGCGTTTCGTCCGTCGAGAGAATCGGCACGTATTTTCCGGCCCGCTGCACAGGCAGCTCGTAGTCGGGTATCGAGGCCGTCGGATGCCAGTTGAAGACGAACAGCAGCCGACCGTGCGAAAAGACGATGGTTTTGTTCTGTTCGTCCATCAGCAGGTTCCACGCATAGCCGTCGGCCAGCACTCCGTACTCCTTGATGACTTGCAGCATCGCGCGGTCGAATTCGCCTAACCACGCATAGCGCAGAAATCCGTTGTCTGCGAGCGACCACTGCCGACGCGCGTGCGCATAGCTCCAGCCGTTGCCCTCGCGCGGGAAGTCGATCCACTCGGGGTGGCCGAACTCGTTGCCCATGAAGTTCAGGTAGGCTTGGCCGCCCGTCGCGATGGTCATCAGCCGAATCATTTTGTGCAGGGCCATGCCTCGGTCGATGATGAGGTTTTCCGACGCGCGGTCCATGTGGAAATACATCTCCTTGTCCATCAGCCGGAACGCTATCGTCTTGTCGCCCACCAGCGCTTGGTCGTGCGATTCGGCATAGGCCACGGTCTTCACTTCCGGCAGCCGTCCCGTCATTACCGACCACATCTCCCAGATGTTCCAGTCCTCGTCGGGAACATCTTTCAGCAACTTAATCCAGAAATCGGGTATCGCCATGCCCAGCCGGTAGTCGAACCCGATGCCGCCGTCGTCGATCGGGATGCACATGCCCGGCATGCCGCTCACGTCTTCGGCAATGGTCACCGCATCGGGCCGGAACTCGTGCACCAGCCGGTTGGCGAGGGTGAGGTAGGTAATGGCGTCTTCGTTGACGCCCGCGTCGAAAAACTTGTCGCGGCTGTCGAAATCGGTGTAGCCGTGGTGATGATAAATCATCGAGGTCACGCCGTCGAACCGGAAGCCGTCGAAATGGAACTCGTCGAGCCAGTATTTGACGTTCGAGAGCAGGAAATGCTGCACCTCGCGTTTGCCGTAGTCGAAAATCATCGAGTCCCAGTAGGGTTGGTAGCCCGCTTCGCCCGATTTGGAGTAGTGGCGGTCGGTGCCGTCCAGTTCGTTGATTCCCTCGTTGAGGTTTTTCACGTAGTGGGCGTGCACCAAGTCCATGATGACCGCCAGCCCCAGTTCGTGGGCGCGGCGAATCAGCGCTTTGAGTTCTTCGGGCGTGCCGAACCGCGACGACGGGGCGAAAAAGCTCGACACGTGGTAGCCGAACGAACCGTAGTAGGGGTGTTCGGCAATGGCCATGAGTTGCACGGCGTTGTAGCCGTCGCGCTTGATGACGGGCAGCACTTTTTCGGCAAATTCGGTATAGGTGCCCACGCCTTCTTTCTCCTGCGCCATACCGATGTGGGCTTCGTATATCAGCAAGTTGCCTAATTGCGCGACATCGAACGCATCGCCCTGCCAGTCGAACGGCTGCGGCGCCCAAAATTGGGCCGTAAAATTCTTCGTCTCGTCGTCCTGCACCACCCGTGCGGCATAGGCCGGTATGCGGTCGAGCCAGCCGTTGTCGCCGTGCACATGAAGTTTGTAGAGCGAACCGTGCGTCAGCCGGTCGCGGTACATCGCCGCCGGAAAAAAGGCGCTCCACACCCCTGCATTGTCTTTGTGCATGCGGATTTCGGTGCGCTGCCAGTTGTTGAAATCGCCGAAGACATAGACATCGTGCGCTCCGGGCAGCCACTCGCGCAGCCACCAGCCGTCGAGCGTGTCGTCCCACTGCCAGCCGAAATAGCGGTAGCCGTTGGCATAGTCGACCAGCGACCCGCCGCTCCCGATTTTTTCTAAATTGCTTAAATAGCGCTCATGACGGGCTACGAGGAGCGATTCGACGGGTTGCAGCCAAGCGTCGCGTTCGACGATGGGCAGACGGGCGGGAGGGGTGTTCATAGGGCGATTGAAAAAAGCAGCTATACAAATATAGGAAATTTTCCGTACATTTGTACAAATCATTCAAAAACAACGCCTATGTTCAAACAACCGAAAGGTCTGATTGCGGCCGCCCTCGCCAATACGGGCGAACGCTTCGGATTCTACACCATGATGGCCATTCTGACGCTCTTCCTAATGTCGAAATTCGGCATCGACGGCGAGCAGGCCGGCAAAATTTATTCGTTTTTCTACACGTCGATTTACATTTTGGCCCTCGTCGGCGGTTTGATTGCCGACCGCCTGCGCAACTACAAGGGCACGATTATCGCCGGTATTCTGGTCATGACGGCCGGTTACGTCGTGTTGATGATGCCCGGCATCGGGTCGAAGTACCTGATTATCGGTGCTCTAATGGTCATCGCTTTCGGCAACGGCCTTTTCAAGGGCAACTTGCAGGCCCTCGTGGGACAGCTCTACGATAACGAGCAGTACGCCAAACTGCGCGACACGGGCTTCCAGATTTTCTACATGTTCATCAACATTGGCGCAATGGTCGCTCCGTTCGCCGCTGTGGGCGTGCGCAACTGGTGGCTCCGCACGCAGGGGTTCCTCTATAATTCCGACCTCTCGGCGCTGTGCCACAGCTTCAACAACGGCACCATGTCCGACGAGGTGCTCAACGGTCGCTTCGCCGAGCTGGCCGCGCAGGTGAGCATCGGGGGCGCGCCTGCCGATTTGGCACTCTTCGCCCGCGACTACCTCACAGCTTTCAACACGGGATTCCACTATGCGTTCGGCGTGGCGATCGTGGCCATGCTCTTTTCGCTGGTCATCTTCGTAGTGAGCAAGAAGAACCTGCCAGACCCGAAGGATTCCGCCGCCGAAAAGACGGTTTCCAAAGCGGAAATCCAGCAGGATGCCCGCGAAATCAAGCAGCGCCTCTATGCGTTGTTCGCCGTTTTCGCCGTGGTGATTTTCTTCTGGTTCTCGTTCCACCAGAACGGTCTGACGCTCACGCTTTTCGCACAGGATTACACGCGTCTCGAAATTTTCGGCATGCCGATTTCGGCCGAGATTTTCCAGTCGGCCAATCCGATTTGCGTGGTGGCGCTCACGCCGATTGTCATCGCGCTGTTCGCTTGGCTGCGCAGTCGGGGCAAGGAACCGTCGACCCCGATGAAAATCGCTATCGGCATGGGCATCGCCGCTGCCGCTTATGTGCTCATGGTCTTCGGTTCGCTGGGACTGCCCGCACGCGCTGAGGTCGAGGCAATGGGCGGTTTGAGTGTCGCCGACCGCGTAACGCCGTGGCTGTTGGTGGCCACCTACCTGATTCTGACCGTCGCCGAGCTCTTCATTTCGCCGCTGGGCCTTTCGTTCGTGTCGAAGGTCGCGCCGCAGAAGTTGCAGGGCCTGATGCAGGGATGCTGGCTGGGCGCTACGGCTTTGGGCAACGGACTGCTCTTTTTGGGCCCGATTCTCTATAATCATATCTCGATTTCGGCTACATGGGGCGTTTTCGTCGCCGTCTGCGGCCTCTCGATGCTCGTGATGCTGGCAATGGTCCGCTGGCTCGAACGGGTGACCCGATAGTCGTGTCGGATGCTTCCGGCAAGGTTCGCCGTTGCGGATTTTCCGCAACGGCTTTTTTATTCTTCCGCCTTTTTTTCGCGCCGGTCGGATACGATTCGGCCGTTCTCCGGTCGAAAAAGAGCGAAAATGTTTTGAGCAGCAGGTTTTTTTGCTAACTTTGTCGCTTGTATCTAAACGATATTCGTATGAAAAAATATCTGTTGGCGCTCTGTTTCGTTGCGGCAGTTCCGTGCTGTGCCCTCGCGCAGTTGCGTCTGATGCTCGATGCAGCGGTCGAAATGGCTTTGAGCGAAAACCCCACCATCCGCGTGGCTGAAATGGAGGTGGCGCGTTACGATTACGTACGTCGGCAGACTTGGGGCAACCTTTTGCCGCAGGTCGCTGTGAACGGTCAGGTCAACCACACGTTCATCAAGCAGAACATGTCCAAAGGTTTTTCGCTCGGCGGCGACCAATACACCACTATCAGCGCCGGGCTCGACGTCACGATGCCGCTCTTCGCTCCGGCGGTTTACCGCACGCTGCGGATGAACGACACGCAGATGGCGGCGGCCGTCGAGGAGGCGCGCGCTTCGCGGGTCGACCTGATTGCCGAGGTGCGCAAGGCGTTCTATAACATTCTGTTGGCCAAACAGTCGCTGGTCGTGCTGCTCGAATCGCAGGCGACGGTGCAGCGCACGGTCGACGATACCGAACTGCAATACCGCAACGGCCTCATGTCGGAGTACGACCTGTTGACCGCGCAGGTGCAGTTGAGCAACCTGAAACCGACCATTATTCAGACCGAAAATTCGATTGCCGTCGCCGAACGGTTGTTGAAGATGTATTTGTCCATTCCCGAAGAGGTGGACATCGAGGTCGTCGGCGAGTTGGATTCGTTGCGCGACGCCGTGTTGGAGGGCACCGAAGGCCTTTCGACCGACGTGTCCGAGAACACCGACCTGCGGACGCTCGAATTGCAGGAGGAGTTGCTTGTGCGCCAGTTGCGCGTGTCGAATGCCGGTCGCTGGCCGACCGTAGGGTTGTTCGGCAATTTCACGCTTGCGGGCAACAACATGGGCACGTTCAATTTCCACGATATGTCCGTCGTGCAGGACGGTTACTACTGGCAGCACCCGTTGTATGCCGGTGTGCAGATTTCCGTGCCGCTCTTTTCGGGCCTTACGAAGATGAACCGCGCGCGCGAATTGAAGAATCAAATCGCACAGGTCGGCGTGCGGCGCGATTACCTGCGGCGTCAGGTCGACGTGCAGGTGCGCTCGGCGTTGAACGACTTGGTGACCGCCCGCGAGACGATGTTCGCGCAGGAGCGGACGGTCGAACAGGCGCGCAAAGCCTACTCCATTTCGGACACCCGTTATCGGGCGGGGGCCGGTACGATTCTCGAACTCAATTCGGCACAGTTGTCGCAAACGCAGGCGCAGTTGAACTTCTCGCAGGCGATTTACGATTACCTGACTGCCAAAGCCGAGTACGACCGCATCGTGGGACGTGAAAAATAAGAAAAAACGGATATAGCTATGAAAAAAAGTTTGTGGATCGCGGTCGCGCTGCTGTCGTGCAGCTGCGGCGGCAACCGAAACAACGCTTCGGTCGAGGCTGACTCGGGCGTATTGACCAAAACCGTTGCGGCGGAGACCGCGACCGTGCGGCTGACGGAAACGTTCACTTCCGAAATAGAACCTTATCGCGAAAACGACATTACGCCCGCTGCTTCGGGCGTGCATATCGACCGCATTTTGGTCGACGTCGGCGACCGCGTGAAGAAGGGCGAGCTGCTGGTGACGCTCGACCCGACGCAGTACAACCAGCAGCTGGTGCAGTTGCGCACTATCGAAGCCGACTACAATCGGCTGTTGCCCGTTTATAAGGCGGGGGGTATCTCCAAGCAGCAAATCGACCAAGCCCGCGCCCAGCGCGACGTGCAGCGCGAGGTGGTCGCCAATCTGAAAAAGAATATCGAAGTGCGTTCGCCGATTACGGGCGTCGTCACGGCCCGCAACTACGAATCGGGCGACCTGTTCGCCCAGCAGCCCATTCTGCACATCATGCAAATCGAGCCGTTGAAGGTGTTTGTGAACATTTCCGAGCAGTACTTCCCTTACGTCAAGGTGGGGATGCCCGTCGACGTGCAGGTGGATATTTTCCCCGATAAGAAATTCACGGGTACCGTTTCGTTGATTTATCCCGCGCTCGACCCCGCGACCCGCACGTTCAAGGTCGAGGTGCGTCTGCCCAACAACGACGGTACGCTGCGTCCGGGCATGTTCGCCCGCACGAATTTCAACATGGGCAAGAAACGGGGCGTCATGGTGCCCGACGTCGCCGTGCAGAAACAGGTGGGCACGGCCGACCGTTACCTTTATGTCATTAAGGGCGATTCGGTGGCCGAACGCCGCCGCGTCGAAGTGGGCCGTCAGGTCGGCGACCGCGTGGACATTCTGTCGGGTGTCGAACCCGGCGAACAGGTGGCCGTCACGGCGCTCTCGAAACTCTACGACGGTGCCCGCACGGAGATTCAGAACGACTGATAAATAACCGTTCTTACTTATGAAAATTTACGAAAGCGCGGTTCGCAAACCGATTTCGACGGCGTTGATTTTCATCGGGGTCATCGTCTTCGGCTTGTTCTCGTTGTCGAATTTGGCCGTCGACCAGTATCCCGAAATCGAAAT
>CAMWYI010000011.1 GCA_947178455.1 uncultured Alistipes sp.
GCCGTTGGCGAAGTTGAGACAGATGAAGTCGAATTTTTGCTCGTCCAACGCAGCGGCCAACTTGTCGGCCACTTCGGGCGCCGACATTTCGGGCTGAAGGTCATAAGTCGCCACCTTCGGCGAAGCGACCAAAATACGCTCCTCGTTGGCGAATTTCTCCTCGCGACCGCCGTTCAGGAAGAACGTAACGTGTGCGTATTTCTCCGTTTCGGCGATGCGCAACTGTTTCAGTCCCTGTTTCGAGACCCATTCGCCGATGGTATCGGGCACGTTCTCTTTGTCGAACAAGATGTGCAGGCCCGTGAACTTGGCATCGTAGGGCGTCATGCAGCAATAATAGAGCGGCATGGTTTGCATGCCCTGTTCGGGCATATCCTCCTGCGTCAGGACGACGGTCAACTCCTTCGCGCGGTCGTTGCGATAGTTGAAGAAAATCACGAGGTCGTCGGGCCGAATCAATCCGACCGGCTTTCCGGCTGCATCGACACGGACGATAGGCTTGATGAACTCGTCGGTGACGTCGGCATCGTAGGACTGCTGCACGGCAGCGACCATATCCGTCGCCGGTTCGCCGGTACCCTCGACCAGTGCATCGTAAGCCACCTTGACGCGCTCCCAACGCTTGTCGCGGTCCATGGCATAGTAACGGCCGACGACCGTCGCAATCGTCCCTTTTCCGCCGTCGAGATGCTTCTCCAACGCCTCGATAAATCCCTTGCCGCTGTGCGGGTCGGTGTCGCGACCGTCCATGAAGCAATGGACGTAAGTATTCTCGATACGGTACTCGGCGGCGATGTCGCACAACTTGAAGAGGTGTTCGAGCGACGAATGGACGCCGCCGTCGGAAACCAGTCCCATGAAGTGGACGTTCGCGCCCCGCTGCTTGGCGTACTCGAACGCTGCGACGATTTCGGGATTTTTCAGAATCGAATTGTCGCGGCAGGCGCGGTTGATTTTCACCAAATCCTGATAGACGACGCGACCGGCCCCGATATTGAGGTGGCCGACCTCCGAATTGCCCATTTGGCCGTCGGGCAACCCGACGTTCTCGCCGTCGGTGCGCAATTCGGCGTGGGGATACTGGGCGGTCATGGCCGAAATATAGGCCGGGTGGACGGTCGAAATGACGTCCGCCTTGTCGTGGTGCCCGTTGCCCCACCCGTCGAGAATCATCAAAAGAACTTTTTTATTCATAATCGCTATTTTTTTATCTCATTCGTTTGCAGTGCCGCGCAATCAGGCGAGCTGGCTCTTAATCAGTTCCACCGCCTTGTCGATAGCGGACTGCAATCCGTCGACGTTTTTGCCGCCGGCCGTTGCGAAGAACGCCTGACCGCCGCCGCCGCCCTGCATCAATTTGGCCGCCTCGCGCACCACCGCACCGGCATTCACGCCGCGTGCCGCAATCTCCTCGCCCAACATCACGGTCAACGAAGGCTTGCCACCGTTGTCGGAACCGACGACGAAAACCAACCGAGGCGAACGCGCCCGCAGCGTATAAGCCAAATCCTTGATGAACTCGGGCAGGCGATGCGACTGCGTGGCGAAAAGCTGCATGCCGTCGCGTTCGGGGGTCGAAGCGAGAATCTTCTCGGCCATTTGCGACACCTGTTCGCGGCGCAGCGTCTCGACCTCTTTCAAAAGGCTCTCGTTGCTCTCCAACATCTTCTTCACAGCCTGCAACACCTGCGGATTGTTGAGATATTCCGCCAAATTGCGCATGGCATCCTCGGCTACATAGACGACGTTTTCGGCCTGCTGGCCGGTTACGGCCTCGATACGGCGGACGCCCGCCGAAACGGCGCTCTCGTTGAGAATCTTGAAGAATCCGATTTTACCCGTCGAAGCGGTATGCGTACCGCCGCACAACTCGACCGACGTACCGAAGCGCACCATGCGCACGCGGTCGCCGTATTTCTCGCCGAACAACATCATCGCACCGCAGGCGGCCGCTTCCTCCTGCGTGGCGTTGCGGTTCTCCTCCAACGGATAATCGGCGCGAACGGCGGCATTCACCAACCGCTCGACCTCGCGCAACTGCTCGGGCGTAACTTTCTGGAAGTGCGAAAAGTCGAAACGCAACACTTCGGGCGTAACCATCGACCCCTTCTGCTCGACATGCGTGCCGAGCACCTTGCGCAGCGCTTCGTGCATCAGGTGGGTCGCCGAATGATTGTTGGCCGCCGACTGGCGTTTCTCGGCATCGACCGCAGCGGTGAACTCCGCTTCGGGATTCGCGGGAAGCGTCTCGACGATATGGATAATCAGCCCGTTCTCTTTCTCGGTCGCCACAACCGGAATCCGCTCGCCGGCATGTTCGATCGTACCGACGTCGCCGATTTGACCGCCCGAATTACCGTAGAACGGCGTGCGGTCGAAAACTAACTGATAGGAGGTCTTGCCTTTGGAAGTGCCCCGACGGTAACGTGCGATGCGCACCTGCTCGGTCAGCGTATCGTAACCCGTGAAAATGCTCTCGGCCAGCGGGAACAACTCCACCCAGTCGTCGGTATCGACGGCTGCGGCGTTGCGCGAACGCTGTTTTTGAGCCTGCAACTCCTGCTCGAACGCGGGCAAGTCGACCCCGACGCCCTGTTCGCGGGCAATCAACTCGGTAAGGTCGATCGGGAAGCCGAACGTATCGTACAACTCGAACGCCTTGACACCCGGAATCTCCTTTTTGCCCGACTGTTTCGTCTCGGCGATAACGCCGTCCAAGAGGTTGATACCCGTAGCCAGCGTCCGCAGGAAAGCGGCCTCCTCCTCCTCGATGACTTTTTCAATCAGCGCCTGCTGGGCTTTGAGTTCGGGGAACTGCGCCCCCATTTGGGCGACCAATCCGGCGACGAGCTTGCAGAGCGTCGGTTCGGTGAAGCCGAGATAGGTATAACCGTAACGCACGGCCCGACGCAAGATGCGGCGGATGACGTATCCGGCCTTGACGTTCGACGGCAACTGCCCGTCGGCAATCGAGAACGCAATGGCCCGCAAGTGGTCGGCGATGACGCGCATGGCGACATCGGCTTTCGGGTCGTCGCCGTATTTCTTGCCGGCCATATCAGCGATGCGGCCGATAGTAGGCTGGAAAACGTCGGTATCGTAATTCGATTTCTTGCCCTGCAAAATCATGCACAAGCGCTCGAAGCCCATACCCGTGTCGACATTGCGTGCGGGAAGCTCCTCCAACGAACCGTTGGCCTTGCGGTTGAACTGCATGAAGACGAGGTTCCAGATTTCGATGACCTGCGGATGACCCGTATTGACCATTTCGCGGCCCGGCTTGGCAGCGATTTCGGCCTCGTCGCGCAAGTCGAAGTGAATCTCCGAACAAGGTCCGCAAGGACCTGTCTCACCCATTTCCCAAAAATTGTCGTGCTTGTTGCCGCGAATGATGTGGTCTTCGGGCAGGAACCGCCGCCAGTAGTCGTAAGCCTCTTGGTCGAACGGCACGCCGTCCTCGTCGCAACCCTCGAACACGGTGGCGTACATCCGCTCGGCGGGCAACTTATAAACCTCGTGCAACAACTCCCAAGCCCACTCGATAGCCTCTTTCTTGAAATAATCGCCGTAAGACCAGTTGCCCAACATCTCGAACATCGTGTGGTGGTAGGTGTCGTGACCGACCTCCTCCAAGTCGTTGTGTTTGCCCGACACGCGCAGGCACTTCTGCGTATCGGCCGCACGCGGATACTTGCGCGGCGCGTTGCCCAAGAAAATATCCTTAAACTGGTTCATGCCCGCGTTGGTGAACATCAACGTGGGGTCGCCCTTGACGACCATCGGCGCCGACGGCACGATGTGGTGGCCCTTGCGCTCGAAAAAGTCGAGAAAGACCCGACGGATTTCATTCGATTCCATCATACAACAAATTATCCGATTATTCCGTTATCTTTTTCGGGTTGCAAAATTACACAAAATACGCTAATTTTGCACGAACGAAAGCAATTTTTCGCCGATGAAACGATTTGCCCGCAGACCGGATGTCCAAACCTTCGCCCGCGAGGACGAAGCCGCTGCGCACGGGATACGAACCCCGTCGCTCCGGCTGCGCGCCTATCGGCTGCTGCGCAAAATCCTATTGGGGTTCATCCTCATTTCGATTGTCAATGCGGCGTTTTCCTACTTTTTTTATACGCCGAAAATCTACCGCATCGACCGCGAAAACCGCGAACTCGTCATCCGCTACCGCGTGCTGCAAGACCGCATCCGTACGGCCCAACACATCGTCGACGAACTCCGCGCCTGCGACAACAACGTCTATCGTTCGCTTTTCGGCACCGACACGCTGTCGATCGAGGGGGTATGGCACCCCTACCCCGATACGAAATACGCCGCACTGGCCGACGACGACTATGCGCCGCTGCTGGTCGGCACATGGAAACAACTCGATGCGCTGGCCCGCACGCTCTATCGCGAATCGGTCTCGCTCGACGAACTGCAATCGCTGGCCCACAACAAGGAACGGCTCTCGACGGCCGTACCGGCCATTTGGCCCATCAACCGCAAAGCGTTGCACGGCGACCACATCGGCGCGTTCACCATGCGCCGTCTGCATCCGGTGCTGGGGTATGTCCGTCCGCACAGAGGCATCGACCTCGGCTGCGACCGAGGAACACCGGTCTTCGCGACGGGCGATGCGACGGTCGAAATCGCCGATGCGCACGGCTACAACGGCGGATACGGCCACATGGTGCTGCTCGATCACGGATTCGGCTACAAAACCCGCTATGCCCACCTTTCGCAAATCCACGTAAAGCCCGGACAGAAAGTGTTGCGCGGCCAACTGATTGCCGAGACGGGCAACACGGGCCTTTCGCAGGGACCGCACCTCCACTACGAAGTCATCATCAAGGGCAATCCGGTCAATCCGATCAACTACTTCAACCGCGACATGACCCCCGAAGAGTACGACAGCCTCATCAAACAACTGCGCGAAACCAAATACGAATAGGATGCCCCAAAAGACCATCATCGAACGAATCCGCCGCCGCAAACGCCGCCGGCAACGCATCATCCGCACGATCGTACAGTTGTTCGTGTGGGTGGGAGCGGCCGCGCTGTATTATATCGGTTTCTCGATTTTCTTCGATACGCCCTACGAATACGCAATCAAGCACTCGACCGACGGCCTGCGCCGCGAATACGAACGGCTGAGCACGCGCTACGACTCGCTCATGCTCGTGGTCGGCAACGTGCAGGCCCGCGACCGCAATGTCTTTCGGACGCTCTTCGAGGCCGAACCGACGGGGCTCGGAGCGGATTTCGAGCACAAGCAGACGAACTCCTACGGCAACATCGTCGCCCGCACGTCGCGCCAACTCTGCAAAGACCTCAAAAACAACACGACGGCACTGGAAAAGCGGCTCGGCCAACTCAACGACACCTATGTCCGCCTGCAAACGCTCATCGAAAACGCAGGGCGCGGCGTCGACCGGATTCCGGCTATCCAACCCGTCATCAACAAACAGCTGACGCGGCTGACGGCCTCCTACGGCATGCGTTATCATCCGTTCTACAAGACGCTGCAATCGCATCAGGGCGTAGACTATACGATACCGGAAGGTTCGAGCGTCTTCGCGACGGCCGACGGCACGGTGCGCGACGTGACGATGCGCAACTCGACGTCGGGTATCACGGTCATCCTCGACCACGGCAACGGCTACGAAACGGCCTATCACCACCTGAACAAGGCGAACGTGCGCAAAGGACAGGCGGTACATCGCGGCGACATCATCGCGGTATCGGGCGATACGGGCCTCTCGCTGGCCCCGCACCTGCATTACGAAGTGCGGTACAACGGCATGCGGGTGGATCCGATTCACTATTTCTTCATGGAGCTGACGCCGACCCGCTACCAGAGCATCATGCGCATCGCCCAAACGCGCATGCAATCGTTCGACTGAAAACCGGAAGATGAAAGAAGCACAGGAACACGGCTGGCTGCATGATTTCGGCATCACGCACGAAGAGATTTTCCGCGACGAACAGACCCACCGAATCATCCGCCACCTGCGGGAGCAGTACGGCGACGAACCCGAATTTCTGTGGGAAAGATTCCCCGACAATGCCGTTTTCCGCCGGAAAGACAACGCCAAGTGGTATGCCATCCTGCTGACCGTGCGGTCTAACAAACTGGGGCTGGGCGGCGACGAACGCATGGAGATTCTGGACATCCGCGCCGATGCCGAAACCCAAGCGCGGCTGCTGGACTACAACGGCTATTTTCCGGGATACCACATGAACAAACGCAACTGGCTCACCGTCCGGCTGGACGGGGGCGTACCGTTCGATGAAATCGCACCGCTAATCGCCCGCAGCTACGAACTGGCGGCGAAGAAAAAGTAATGCGCCATGCGAATACGTCTGCTATTGCTCGATTTCGACGGAACGCTGGCCGACACACGGCGGGCCAATACGCTGGCTTATCTCACGGCCCTGCGCGAAGCAGGCTACACGCTGACCGAAACGGAGTACGAAACCTGCTATTTCGGCATGCGCTGCAACGAATTTCTGACCCGCTACGGCATCGCCGACCCGACGGAGCGCGAACGGTTGCGACTGCGCAAAATCGCGCTCTATCCTCGATTTTTCGACACCGTACGCCTCAACGAACCGCTGTGGGGATTCTGCCGCGCATTCCAGCAACAAGGCGGACGGGTATGGATCGTCTCGACAGGCAGTCGGGCCAATATCGACCACGTGATGCGTCATTTGGGCATCGGCGGGCCGGCCGAAGCGGGCGATGCCGCCTGCGGGCCGGACGAGGCCCCGAACGGCCGAGTAGACGGTATACTGACGGGCGAAGACATCGCGCAAAGCAAACCGGCGCCGGACTGCTTTCTGGAAGCGATGCGGCGCGAGGGCTGCACACCGGCGGAAACGCTGATATTCGAGGATTCGGAAATCGGTCTCGAAGCGGCCCGCCGCAGCGGAGCAGCCTATATCCGAGTGAAATTATAACCAGTCGCTACTGCGACAGACACCCGAAATGACACAGGGCGTCATCCTCAGCGGACGACGCCCTGCATCGATTATCGGCGCACGATTTATTCCTGCGTCTTTTCGGCCGTCAGTTTCGCAATCTGCGTTTCGGCCTCCGCTTTCAGTTTTTCGGCCTGCTTCTCGGCTTCGGAAACCAATTTGTCGCCCGCTTTTTCGGCGGCGATTTTAGCCAACGTACCCTTTGCCGCCGCGTTGTCGACCAACTTCTGACGCTGCGTTCGGGCCGCTTCGATGAGCTTTTCACCCGCTTTCTCGGCCTCGCTGCGGAGCTTGTCGGCCTGTTTCTGCACCTCCTCCGAAAGCGATGCGCTGCCGGTCAGTTTCTCGATCTGCTGGTCGACGACATTTTTCACCGCTTCCTGCGCCGCCTCTTTCACGCCGAGCGTGATTTTCGGCGACGAGAACGTGCCGCCGATATTGACATTGACGTTTTGCAATACACCCCCAGTCGCACCCGACGGCAAAGCCACCTTCGCCACGTAGTCGATGGTCTGGTCGAGCCCCGTAGTACCCGAAAGATTCATCTTGATGTTGCCCATTTTCAAATCGAACGGCTGGGTCGTGATACGGCCGTCGCGCACGGCGAACCGAATCGCGACGTCTTTCGCTTCGATGCGTTTCAGCGCGTCGTTGTTCAGCGCTTTGGCCAACGCGTCGAACGCACCGATATTCTGCACATGGATATTGGCCGAACGGATTTCGCCCGAAGCATTCAACGATTGCAGTTCGGGCGACATGGTGCTGTCGAGCGCCGTCGTCAAGTCGAGCGACATGGAGTAGTCGCCGCCCGTTTTGGCGAAAATCGGCACCAATTTCTGAACCAACTCCAACTCCTCGAACGTCTTGGAGAAAGAGGCTCCGGCGATGTCGGCCGCGAGTTTCAACTGCGGGCGCTGCGGATTAGCCGCCGTCGAGTAACTGCCCGAAGCAGCCACCGTGCCGTCGAACAAGCGCATTTTCAAGCCGTCGAGCGACAACGTACCATTGGCCACGCCCATTTTACCCGTGAGACCGGCAATCGTCATCTTCTGGAAGAGAATTTTATGCAATTCGGTCGAAAGGGACAGATTCAAATTACGGGGAACTTCGATAGCCTGCATCGGGGCGTCGGATTCGGCGGGCTGTTCTTTCGCCGCCTCTTCGGATTCGTCCGACTGCGGAAGCGCGGCCATGATTTCATTCAAATCGAGCAACTCCGATTTGACGTAAAGCCGGCCGGAAAGCTGCGCGTCGCGCAACAGATAACCGAGATACCCCGACAACTGGCCGTTGGCCGAAATATCGCTTCGGCCGACGGTCGCCCCGAAATCGCCGAGCGTCATCGCCGAAGGGGTAATCGTCGCGGCGGCACGGTTGATCCGCACGTCGGGCAGACCGGCAAGTTTCAGCGCCAGCTGCTCAATGACGAACGTACCCGAAGCACCGAGTTTTTCGTATTGTTTCTTGTCGATAGCCGACATGCGGCCAGACACTTTGACGTCGGCCGTAATCAAACCGTTCAACGACATATCTTTCTCCAACGGGTAGACCTCTTTCACGGCGCCCAAATCGACCTTGCCGCTGGCCGCAGCGCGGAACGCGGGGTCGGAAGCGAGGTTCGTCGCATAGAGCGTCGCCGAAAGCGCGTTGCCCGCCATACGAAGCCCGAACTGCGAAAGGTCGACTTCGGTCTTGTCCATCGGACCGCCCGGGTTGGCGATTCGTGCGGCGATGTTGATGTCGGTCACCGCTTTGGGCAGCGACGAGTAGTGGAAACTGCCGTTCTGGACGCCGGTTTTCAACTCGAACGCAGGCAGATTGCGGCCGGAAAGCTCGCCGCGAGCCCAGACCCCCATAGACAGGGAACCGCCGGCGGTCAGGTGGCGGAAGTCGCGCGTATAGAAAGCCGGAATCAACGACAGAATGTCCTTGAACTGCACCTGCTCGCAACCGGCCGACAAATCCATCTTCACAGCGCTTTCGGCCAACTCGACCCAACCGTCGAGCCCCAATTCGATAGCGTTCAACCGGAACTTGTTGTCGGAGAACGTGAACCGGTTGTTGGCCAAATCCGCGTCGATAGCGGCATCGAGCTCGGCATCGGCACCGCTCAACAACGGAATCCCGCCCGAAACGAAGCGCAAGGCTTTGGCCGACATGTGCAAGTCGAGGCCGGTGCGCTCGGCCGAAAGGTCGCCGCGCAGACGCAGGGAGAGCGGCTCGGTCGAGAAACGCATCTGCGTGGAATCGTCCTCGTAACGAATGGCGGCATCGGAAATGGTAAAGTTTTTCAGCGAAAGCCGGAACGCCGAAGGTTCGGACGGTTCCTCTTCCGGCTCCTCCGTTTCCTCTTCGGCCGGTTTCATGACGTCCCAGTTGACGGCGCCGTCGGCCAGTTTGCGGGCGTGCAATTCGGGACGGGCCAAAATGATTTTGGTGACCTCGAACCCGCTGTCGCCGAACAACGACAACAAATCCACGACCACCGAAATGCGGCGGGCAGCGACGACAGTGTCGCCCTCGAAACGGTCGCACCCCACGAGCGTCAGACCTTTGAGGTCGACCGAAGCATGCGGAAAATGGCGCAACAGGCTGATGTCCAACCGCTCGAAATCGAGACGGGCCGTGAGCATCTCGTTCGCCTCGTGTTTGACGATGCGGGCGATTTTGCCTCGGAAAAGCGTCGGCGCCAGCAACAGCACCAACAACAGAACAACCACCGTAATGGCTGTGATTTTGACGATTTTTTTCATTTGCACACCTGAATTTTCGGACGGCGACCGAACGCCGCGCTCCGCACCGCCGAATATCGGACGGCCGACAGCAGTATTCCGTCGCAAAATCCGAGACAAAGGTACGATATTTTATACGAACCCGTTGCGGCTTCCCCAAAAAAGATTATTTTTGTTTCTCGGAATCTACGGAACGGATGATTGAAAACTTGCGAACACGCCTGCTGGCACTCGGAGACCCTGCATACGGCCGGTTCAATGCGAAACTGCTGCCGGGCGTGACGGGCATCATCGGCGTGCGGATGCCCCAGTTGCGGAAACTGGCGCGGGAGATACTCCGCGACGATTGGCGAAAATGGCTCGCCGGAATCGAAGCGGCGGACACGCTCTATTACGAAGAACGCATGCTGCAAGGGCTGGTCATCAGTCTGGCTCCCTGCACGATTGCGGAACGGCTCGACTACACGGCCCGATTCGTCCCCCGCATCGACAACTGGGCCGTATGCGACGTATTCTGCCGGAAGCTACACGCGGACGAACGCGAGCCCGTATGGCAATTCATTCAACCCTACTTCCGTTCCGATGCGCCCTATGACCTGCGGTTCGCGGTGGTGATGTCGCTGCAAAACTTCACCGACGCAGCGCATTTGGAAGATTTGCTGCGGCTGCTGGGCCGCATCCGCCACGCAGACTACTACGTCCGCATGGGCGTTGCGTGGGCCGTAGCGGAGTGCTATGCGAAAGCCCCCGAACGAATCCACGAATGGTTGCGCGACGACTGCCCGCTCGACGACTGGACCTACGACAAAGCCTTGCAGAAAATCGTCGAGTCGCGCCTCACGCCGGAACCCGTCCGGCAAACGATTCGGCAGATGAAACGCCGCAAACGCTCCACACGAATATAAAATACCAATCTATATGCGCAAATTAGTAATCATACCGACTTACAACGAACGCGAAAACATCGCGGCGATGCTCGACACGGTTTTGTCGCTGGCCGAACCGTTCGACCTGCTGGTAATCGACGACGGCTCGCCCGACGGCACGGCCGCCATCGTCCGTGAACGGCAAAAAGATTTTCCCGACCGGTTGCACTTGCTGGAACGGGCCGGAAAACAAGGGCTCGGCACGGCCTATCTGACGGGATTCCGCTGGGGGCTGGAGCACGGCTACGATGCGATTTGCGAAATGGACTGCGATTTTTCGCACGACCCGAACGATTTGGAACGGCTCTACCGTGCCCTGACCTCAGGGAGCGACGTGGCCGTCGGGTCGCGCTACGTCGCCGGAGGCAAGACCGTGAACTGGCCCCTCTCGCGCCGGATGATTTCCTATTTCGGCTCGCTGTACGTGCGGGCGGTGACGTGGCTGCCGGTTCACGATGCCACCGCAGGATTCGTCTGCTACTCGCGGCGCGCGCTGGAAACTATCGACCTCGAAGCCGTGCGGATGAAAGGCTACGGATTCCAAATCGAAATGAAATACTCGGCATGGCGGCTTGGACTGAAACTATGCGAAGTACCTATCGTCTTCACCGAACGCCGCGAAGGAGTGTCGAAAATGTCGGGCGGCATCTTCGGCGAAGCCCTTTGGGGCGTGCTGAAACTCCCGTTCCGCAAAATACGGGCGACCCGCTTAAAAAGCGGGTTTTAGGCGCGACGGTCGGTTACTGGGCTTCGGAAAGTTTCTGCGCCGTTACCGATAATTGTGAATTTTGAATTATGAATTCTGAATTATTCGTATCTTGCGCTGTTTTTATACCGCATTCGGCATGTTCAAAACCTACCTGCGACTGTTAAGTTTCGCCCGTCCCATCGGCAGATACGCCATACCCTACTTTTTCTACTCAGTGTTCTATGCGCTGTTCAATTCGCTGACGTTCGGGCTCATCGCCCCGATTATCAACACGATGTTCGGCGACGGAATCACCCCGCAACCCGTCGAAACGCTGCCGCCGGTCGAGATGAGCATGCAATATGTCTCGACGCTCTTCAATTTCGTCTATTTCCGGCTGTTCGACACCTACGAACAACAAAATCTGCTGATGATGCTGGCCGGCGTGACGATTTGCGTCAGCCTGTTGAGCAACCTGTTCCGCTATCTCGGCTCGTGGACGGTCGAAAGCATGCGCACGCGCACCCTCCAACGCATGCGCAACAAGATGTTTTCGCGCGTGGTGGACATGCACGTGGGCTATTTCAGCGACCAACGCAAGGGCGACATCATCTCGCGCATCACGTCGGATGTCGGCATCGTGCAATTCTGCATCACCAACACGCTGCAAGTGGCATTCCGCGAACCGTTCCTGATTATCGGCTACATCGCCATGATGCTCTCCATTTCGTGGCAGCTGTCGATTTTCTCGATTTTGTTCCTGCCCGTCGTGGCGTTGATTATCGGCAGCATCGTCAAACGGCTCCGCCACCCCGCCCGCACGAACCAGATACGGCAGGGCGAAATGGTCGCGACGCTCGATGAATCGCTGTCGGGCATCAAAGTCCTGAAAAGCTACAACGCCACGCGATACATCAAGCAAAAGTACTACGACATCAATGCCGATGTGTCGCGGCTGACCCTCTCGATGGCCCGCCGCCAACAGCTGGCCTCGCCCATGAGCGAATTTTTGGGCATCACGGCCGTCGGCATCGTGTTGGTCTACGGCGGTGCGCTCGTCGCCAACCAGTCGCTCAACCCGGGTGGATTCCTCGCGTTCATCGCCATTTTCTCGCAAATCACCCGTCCGGTGCGCACGTTCATCGACCAGTTCGCGAACATCAATCAAGGTATCGCCGCCGGTGAACGCATCTTCGCGATTGTCGACACGGAAAGCGAAATCCAAGACAAACCCGATGCGATAGAACTGACGGGACTGAAAGACAAAATCGAATTCCGCGACGTACACTTCTCGTACGACGGCTCGCGCGAGGTCATCGACGGCGTATCGTTCGAGATTCGGCGCGGCGAAACCGTCGCGCTCGTGGGCCCGTCGGGCGGCGGCAAATCGACATTGAGCGAGTTGCTGCCCCGATTCTACGACCCGACGGCCGGCGATATTCTCATCGACGGCGTATCGCTGCGCGACTACCGGCAGGAGAGCCTGCGCGCCCACATGAGCGTCGTTTCGCAAGAGACGGTGCTCTTCAACGACACCATAGCGGCGAACATCGCGATGGGCAAGCCCGATGCGACGCCCGAAGAGATTGCGGCAGCGGCCCGCATCGCCAATGCGGACGGATTCATCGGCGAATGCCCCGACGGCTACGAGACGGGCATCGGCGATCACGGCTCGAAACTTTCGGGCGGACAACGCCAACGGCTCTCTATTGCGCGGGCCGTGCTGAAAAACCCCGAAATCCTGATTTTGGACGAAGCGACGTCGGCCCTCGATACGGAGAGCGAAAAATCGGTGCAGGATGCCCTCAACAAGCTGCTGTCGGGCGGACGCACGTCGGTGGTCATCGCTCACCGGCTCTCGACCATCTACAATGCCGACCGCATCATCGTCATCGACCACGGTCGAATCGCCGAACAAGGCACGCACACCGAACTGCTGGCCAAGAACGGCATCTATGCCAAACTGATCGAAATGCAATCATTCGACTGACACGCCATGACCGAACGCGAAAAAATGACACAGGGCGAATGGTTCGATGTCGCCGACCGTGAGTTGCGCGAAGCCCGCGACCGAACCCGACGTCTGATGCACCGATTCAATGTCGAACTGGTCGACCAAGATCAAACCTATCGGGAAACGATGGTCGAATTGTGTCCCGATTGTCGGGGATTCATCCGCGCGCCGTTCTACTGCGACTACGGATTCAACATTCACATCGGCGAAGACGCGTTCATCAATTTCGACTGCGTATTTTTAGACCTTGCCCCCATTCGCATCGGCGACCGCACGATGCTGGGGCCGAAAGTCCAACTGCTCACGGCACATCATCCGCTGGATGCCGCAGAACGGGCGACCGGCAAGGAAATGGGACGTCCGATTGTCATCGGAGCGGACTGCTGGCTGGGCGGCGGTGTCATCGTATGTCCGGGCGTTACGATCGGCGACCGGTCGATTATCGGCGCCGGAGCGGTCGTTACGCACGATGTTCCGTCGGACGTAGTAGCCGCAGGCAATCCGGCCCGCGTTATCAAGAAACTGTAAAAAATTCGTATCTTTAACTTCGTTTTAGATACGACGTCTCAACAAAACCCAAACAAGTTTTGGTTTTGTATTCGACTTATTCGTATCTTTGCGGGACAGCCCGTTCGGATGATTTTTCCCGATAATAAAAAGTTACCGACAAATATGAAGTTCAAAGAGTACAAAGGCCTCGATTTGGCCGGAACGGCCGCCGAAGTCCTCCGAAAATGGGACGACGAAGATACGTTCCATAAGAGCATCTCCACGCGCGAAGGACATCCCTCGTTCGTATTCTACGAAGGGCCCCCGTCGGCCAACGGCAAGCCGGGCATCCACCACGTCATGGCGCGTACGATCAAGGATACATTCTGCCGCTACAAGACGCAGCGCGGATTCCAAGTACACCGCAAAGCGGGCTGGGACACGCACGGTCTGCCGGTGGAACTGGGTGTCGAAAAGAAACTCGGCATCACGAAAGAGGACATCGGCAAGAAAATCAGCATCGAAGAGTACAACCGCACGTGCCGCGAAGCCGTAATGGAGTTCACGGGCGTATGGGAAGAGCTGACCCGCAAAATGGGCTACTGGGTGGATATGGAGAATCCCTATATCACCTACGACAACAAATACATCGAGACGCTGTGGTGGCTGCTGAAACAACTCTATGACAAAGGGCTGCTGTACAAGGGCTACACGATTCAACCCTATTCGCCCGCAGCGGGAACGGGTCTCTCGACCCACGAGCTGAACCAACCGGGCTGCTATCGCGATGTGAAAGACACCACCTGCACGGCGCAATTCCGCATCGTCCGCAATGCCGAAAGCGAAAAACTGTTCGCGGGCATCGACGACGGGGAACTCTACTTTTTGGCGTGGACGACGACCCCTTGGACCCTGCCGTCGAATACGGCGCTGGCCGTCGGCCCGAACTACGACTATGTAAAAATCAAGTGCCGCAATCCCTATACGGACAAGCCGCAGACGGTCATTTTGGCCGCCGACCTCGTATCGGCCTACTTCACGAAGAAAATGGAGGGCACCTACGAACCGACCGGCGAAAGCTGGAAAGGCTCGGAATTGGCGGGCATCCGCTACGAACAATTGCTGGCATGGGTCAAACCGATGGAGGAGTACGGCGATGCGTTCCGTGTTATCACGGGCGACTATGTGACGACCTCCGACGGTACGGGTATCGTGCACATCGCGCCGACGTTCGGTGCGGATGACGACCGAGTAGCCAAAATCGCCGGCATCGCCCCGCTGTTCGTGGTCGACAAAGCGGGCAAAACGCAACCGATGGTCGACCGGCAAGGCAAATTCTTCCGGCTGGAAGAACTCGATGCGGAGTTCGTGGCCCGCTGTGTCGATACGGCGAAATACGGCGAATATGCAGGCCGGTATGTCAAGAACGCCTACGACGAAACGCTGACCGATGCCGAAGCGACGCTCGACATAGACATCGCGGTGATGCTCAAAGCAATGGGGCAGGCTTTCAAAATCGAAAAGCACGTGCACTCCTACCCCCACTGCTGGCGCACGGACAAACCGGTGCTCTACTATCCGCTGGATTCGTGGTTCATCCGCACGACGGCCCTGCGCGAACGGCTCATCGAACTGAACAAGACGATTCGCTGGCGGCCGGAATCGACCGGCTCGGGACGTTTCGGCAAATGGCTCGAAGGACTGGTCGACTGGAACCTGTCGCGTTCGCGTTTCTGGGGCACGCCGCTGCCGATTTGGGCGACGGACGACCACAGCGAACTGAAATGTATCGGCTCGGTCGAAGAACTGGTGACCGAAATCGAAAAATCGGTCGCAGCGGGTCTGATGACGGAAAATCCCTACAAGAATTTCAAGGCGGGCGATATGTCGGCCGAGAACTACTCGACGGCGAACATCGACCTGCACCGCCCGTATGTGGACAACATCGTGCTGGTATCGTCGAAAGGCAAACCGATGCGCCGCGAACCCGACCTCATCGACGTGTGGTTCGATTCGGGTGCGATGCCCTATGCGCAAATCCACTATCCGTTCGAGCACAAAGCGGCGCTGGACGACCGCAAGGTCTTTCCGGCCGATTTCATCAACGAAGGAGTCGACCAAACGCGCGGCTGGTTCTTCACGCTGCACACCATTGCGACGATGCTCTTCGACAGCGTGGCGTTCAAGAACGTCATTTCGACGGGACTGGTGCTCGACAAGAACGGCAACAAAATGTCGAAACGGCTGGGCAATGCCGTCGACCCGTTCGCGGTGCTGTCCGACTACGGGCCCGATGCGACGCGCTGGTACATGCTGACGAACTCGCAACCGTGGGACAACCTGAAATTCGACACGGACGGCGTGGACGAAGTGCGCCGCAAATTCTTCGGCACGCTCTACAACACCTACTCGTTCTTCGCGCTCTATGCCAATGTCGACGGATTCACGGGCCGCGAAACGGAAGTGCCGCTCGCGAAACGGCCGGAAATCGACCGGTGGATTCTGTCGCTGCTCAATACGCTGGTGAAGAACGTCACCGAATCGCTCGAAAACTACGACCCGACGCCGGCGGCCCGAGCCATTCAGGATTTCGTATGCGAAAATCTGTCGAACTGGTACGTGCGTCTGAACCGCAAACGTTTCTGGGGCGGCGGCCTGACCGAAGACAAGCTGGCGGCCTATCAGACGCTCTATACCTGTCTGGAAACGGTATCGCAGCTGGCCGCGCCGTTCGCACCGTTCATGAGCGACCGGATTTTCAGCGACCTCAACGCGGTAAGCGGCCGTCATGCGGAAAGCTCGGTGCATCTGACCGACTATCCGACAGCCGACGAAACCTGCATCGACACGCGGCTGGAAGAACGGATGCAACTGGCCCAACAACTGTCGTCGATGGTGCTGGCCCTGCGCCGCAAAGTCTCTATCAAAGTGCGCCAACCGCTGACGAAAATCGTCGTGCCGATGCTCGATGCAGCGATGGCGGAACACATCGCGGCCGTGCAAGGGTTGATACTGAACGAAGTAAATGTCAAGGAACTGGAACTGATAGCCGACACGACGGGGGTCATCACGAAGCACATCAAACCCAACTTCAAGACGCTGGGCCCGCGCTACGGCAAGTACATGAAGCAGATTGCGGCGATGACGGCGGAATTCACGCAAGAGCGCATCGCGCAAATCGAGCGGTCGGCGGAGACGGTGCTCGAAGTAGACGGCGAACGCCTCACGGTGACGCCGGCCGATTTCGAGATTACGTCGGAAGACATGCCGGGCTGGCTGGTAGCGACGGAAGGTAAGCTGACCGTAGCGCTGGACATCACGGTGACGGACGAATTGCGGGCCGAAGGCGTGGCACGCGAGTTGATAAACCGTATCCAGAATATCCGAAAAGACGCCGATTTCGCCGTAACGGACAAAATCCGTGTCGAAATCGAAGCGAAAGCGCTGGTAGCGGAGGCGTTGGCCGCCCATGCGGACTACATCGCGTCGCAAACGCTCGCCGTAGAAGTCAAGAGCGCGGCAGTGCCTACGGGCGCGGTCGTGACGGATTCGGACATCGACGGTGAAACGCTGCGCATCGGCGTTACGCGGATTTAACCGTCGAAATACGCCGATTGATTTGGCGGTCTCGCGGATATTGCTTAATTTTACGTTAGACGCAAAATAAAAAAGCTATGGCAGAAGAGAGAACCAGATACACCGACGAAGAACTCGAAGAGTTCAAGCATCTGATTCTGACGAAATTGGAATCGGCCCGTGCGGACTATGAGTTGCTGCGAGCCACGATTACCCACACGGAAGGAAACGACACGGAAGATACGTCGCCGACCTACAAGGTGCTCGAAGAGGGCGCGTCCACGCTCTCGAAAGAGGAGAACGGACGGCTGGCGACGCATCAGATGAAATTCATCCGCAATCTGGAAATGGCGCTCGTCCGCATCGAGAACAAAACCTACGGCATCTGCAAGACCACCGGCAAGCTGATTCCCAAAGAACGGCTCATGAAGGTTCCGCATGCCACCGAGTGCATCGAAGCCAAAGAAGGACGACGGTAACCGCCGATTCCTTTCGAAAACCTTGTCACAGCCCCGATTCGTTCGGGGCTTTTTTATTGCCGAATCTATCCGAACGACAGAACGAAATTCGGGTGCGGCGGCCATGCGGTCCCGAGCGCCGAACAGGCGCAGTGCATACTTTTTTTGCGAAAATTGCGTTATCTTTGAGACTATGTTTTCGCGCCGCTGCATATTTCGGACATCGCTTCTGCTGCTGTCGCTGCTCCCGTTCGCAGCCCGCGTCGCCGCCCGTCCGCTCCCCTATCGCGGACGAATCGACTCGGCCAAACTCGATGCCGTCGTCGCCCTGCACAATGCCGACACGCTGGAAACCCGCGTGACGGAACGCAACCAACGGCTCTATGACAGCATCGCCTCGAAAACCCATCGCACCGCCGTCTCCCGCATGCTCTACCGGCTGCTTTTCTCCGAACGGCACGCCGACACGCCGACGACAAGCGACGTCTGCGACGAAACCGGCCTGTTGGCTCCGTATGCCGGAAAAATCATCGGCGAAATCCGCGTCGAACGCAAGCAACCTTTCGATACGAAAGGCAACTGGATAGAACGAACCGGCAACAAACTCCATACGCTCACCCGCGAACGCATCATCCGCCGCGACCTGCTGTTCTCGGTCGGCCAACGGTTCGACCCCGAATCGGTCGTCCGCACGCAACAACTGCTGCTGTCGCGTCCCTATATCGCGGATACGGAAATCACGGTCGAACCCGACCCCTACGACGCGACGCGTGTGGACATCGTGGTGCAAGTCCGCGACAGCTGGTCGATAAGCGTCGATGCCGACCTGCATTCCGAAAAACGGCTGATGCTGGGACTGACCGACGGCAACATCTTCGGCACGGGTACCCGTTTCAAGGTCGAAACCAACCTCAAATACAACACGTTCGACTACGGCGGCAATATCGTGGAATACGAAATGCCCAACCTGCTGGGGTCGTTTTTCACGTTCGACGTCAAGGGCGGCCGCAACTTTTTCGAGAATACCCTGCAAATAAGCCTGCGCAAGGAGTTTCTGAAACCCAACGACTACGAAATGGGCGCATCCTACACCGAGACACGGACGAAAGAGTATTTCCTCGACCGCGATTCGTCGCTGCTGGTCAAAGTGCGCAATTTCGACCTGTGGGCGGGCTGGTCGAGACGCCTGCGGAGCATCCGGTCGAACATCTTTCTGACCGCCCGCTACAACTACCGCCGCTTCATGGAGCGTCCCGAAGTCGCGGCGAACTACAATCCCGCCCTGCATGACTACGACGACCTGCTGGCGGGCATCGGACTTTATCGCGAACGGCTCTTTATGGCCAACATGGTCTATGGATTCGGGCGCAAAGAGTACGTGGCGACAGGCTATAAAGCCGAAGTCGTGACGGGCCACACGTGGGGCGAGTTCGACCGCTCAGTCTATTTGGGAGTGGGATTCCGCACGGGCGGATTCCGGCGCATAGGCTATCTGATGGGCGGGGTTACGCTCGGCAGCCACATCGACCGCAGCACCGGAGCGTGGAACCGCAGTGCCGTAGATGTCGATGCGCTGTGGTTCTCGAATCTGCTGACGGTCCGGCGCAGCAGCGTCCGCCAGTTCTTGGCCCTCAACTACACGCGAGGCTGGAACCGCAAGCGAGGATACGAAGAGGTCATCGGATTCACGAACGAAAACGGACTGCAAGCGCTCGACCGCTATGCTACGGGTACCAACCGGATGATACTCAACACGGAAACCGTCGTCTTCACGCCAATTCAACCGTGGGGATTCCGATTCGCTTTTTTCGGATTTCTCGACGCGGGGACGCTGGGTTACGCGCCCAATCCGTTCAAAAACTCGGGATTCGCATCGGTCGGGGTCGGGCTACGCATCCGAAACGAACGTCTGATATTCGGCACGCTGCAAATCCGGCTGGGAATGGGATTCGGCAAAGGAGGCATCGTGGACAGCGACTGGTTCAGTCTGTCGAATACCAAACATTTCGCCGAATACCGCTTCCGACCGACCCGTCCCGAAATCGTCGGATTCAAATAACGGCCGTTTATCGCCGGTCATCGGCACTCCGACTGAACTTAATAAAAAATCTGCGAACGGCGGTGGCAGACCGTTCGCAGGATTCTTATTAATCGGCTTTCTTAAAGCCGTTTGCTTACGCAATAGAGGACTCCTGCGGCATTGCCCCGTTCGGCAGCGTCGGCACCCATGTGGAACCGAGCCAACCGCAATTTCTTGCCGATGAGCTGCTGGTGGGTGACCTCTTTCCCGTCGAGCAGAATCGTAGCACCCTGCGGAAGATTTTTGAGGCTGGTAAACCGGAATTTTCCCGAATAAATCCGCGTTGTGCCGGCGGTCGAAATATCAAGGGGACCACCCTCGCAGGCCAGTGCCTGCCCAAGTATCTGACCGACGTACCCTTTGGTAACGACGGTGACGGTCGAAACCGTACTGCCGTTGGGCGGGGTCTCTTTGTGGACATTGACCGAAGCGATGTCGCTCGGGACAAGTGCTTTCACTGCGGCTTCGTTCGACTTCCGGCCGTCGATGATGTAAATCTGCGCGCCGCTCGGAATGGAGGTGTCGACCCGAAAAGCGGAACTCAACTGCTTCTGCTTCGCTTTCCATTCGTCGCTCTGGAAGTACTTGCCGACTTTGGCATTAGCCAATTTCTGCACTGCGGTTTTCCACTCGTCGCTTTGGAAGTAGGCATCCATTTCCGCAAACTTTTGCTGCTGGGCCTTCCACTCGTCGCTGCGGAAGTATTCGTCCATTTTTGCCAACTCTTTCTCTTTGGCCTTCCAT